>JAJRUH010000061.1 GCA_024277895.1 Bacteroidota bacterium
ATTATTTTTGCCGCTTGTGTCGCTTGTTTAATTCTGTCGGCTAAACCTACACCGTCACGCATACTTCCCGCCAAATAAAGATTTTTATATTTACTTTCAATCGCTTTAATTGCCTGCAACCGTTTTTCGCTGTCGGCACCATATTGTGCAATTGCTCTTTTATGATAAAATAATTTAAACAAATCCGGTTTAAAATCTGCCAAACCCAACAATTCCTGTAATTCTGTTTTTAAAATATATATTAAATCTTTTTCGGATTGTTTTGTTATTTGTTTGTTTTTAGTTCCGCCTACAAATACTGTTATTAAAGCTCCGTTTTCCGGTGCCCTGTTTTTAAATAAAGTTGACATAAACAAAATTCCGAGTAAATTTTTATCTTCTTTCGATGGTATTAAACCTCCGAAAGCATTTAAATTAATTCCTTTCCACTCATTAAATCCGATTGCCGCTTCAATAACTTCAGCATATTTAAGATTTATAATATCTTTTATATCATCTTTGCTTAAAAAAGGAAATAAATGTAACAACTCTTCAGTATTTGAAGTATTAATTATATGTGTAAACTTTTCTTTTCCAATAACATAAAGGTCATTTTCTTTTTCTACACGAATATTTGCATTCAATACAATTTTATCTTTTCCTACAAATTTTTCAAGAGCTTTTACGACGGAAGACAAACCTCCTTTTGCCGAAAAAATTTCTTTTGTAATTTTTTTGTCATTTGCTGTTTTATGTTCTTTAGCTTTTTTAACGGCTCCGCCTATAAAACTCCCGTATTTTTGTTCAAGATTATATAATTTAGGCAAAGCATATTTGGTAACCAAATAATCCGGATCTCCGGCATAAATACCGGAAATAAACGGATCTATTGCATAGTCTAAGAATGATTTTCCTAATCTCCTGACAACTAAATCAGCAATTGTTTCAAAAGGATTTTTTCCCGGTTTTCGAAATGGTTCTCCTAAAATTCTGAATTTATCTTTCAAAGAAAATAAAGGTGTAGAAATTGCGGAAAATATTCCGGAAGGCAATGCGTGCCATTCATTATTTTTTAAGATAAGACGTTTTGCAGCCGATTTATCCGCAAAATCTATCTCAAAATCCGTACTCAGGTTTTCAAAAAGTTCAACAGTTTCAATATTTGATAATGTGCCTGAATTAGGTCCCGTTTCATAAACAAATCCGTTTTTAGAAATTGTTTTTATCACACCGCCTATATGGTTTGTTTTTTCAAACAATTTAAAATCAACACCTTCTTTTTTAAGATAATAAGCTATTGTTAAGCCTGTTATTCCGCTGCCTATAATTGCTGTTTTTTTTTTCATTTTATAACGATTTTGAAAATTGTTTTTCTGTTTGTTTTCTTAAAGGATCGAAAAGGTTTGCAATATTTCGTAAAAAGAACATCCCTTGATATGTAACCGAAATTTCTTTTTTATTAATTTTTATAAGACCTTCATTTTCAAAAACAGTCAATAAATCATAATCAATTTTAGTAATCTCTTTAATTTCATCATAAGATACATTAAATTTTTGTTCAACATCTTTAAATGAAATAAAACGATTACTCATAATTTCGGTAATAATGTAACTGACAATTTTTTCATTTTTATTTAAAAAATAAACTTTCTCAAAAGGGAAAACTCCTTTGTCAATACTTTCCGAATATGTTTTTAAATTTTTGGTGTTTTGCAAATAAGCATTATCAAGTTGGCTGATTCCGCTTACACCGACGGCATATACCTGTCCCGTTGTTTTTTTCGTACAATATCCTTGAAAATTTCTGCTTAACTCCTTGTTTTGCAGTGCTATATATAATTCATCATCCGGTTTTGAAAAATGGTCTAAGCCAATTGATACATAACCGTTTTCAGTTAAAATATTAAATGCTTTTTCAAATAAATGTATTTTTGTTTCGGCATCCGGCAAATGGTATTTTTCCAATATTTTTTGATGCGGTTTTACCCAAGGAACATGTGCGTAAGAAAATAAAGCTAATCGATCGGGTGCAATTGAGACAGCTTTTTTAATTGTTCCGGAAAAACGTTCAATTGTTTGCCCCGGTAAACCGTAAACAAAATCCAAATTTACCTTTATTTTGTTCTCATGTAAAAAAGCAACCATCTTTTCAACCGGTAAAATCGGTAACACCCTGTTCACATTCCTTAAAACATCTTTATCAAAATCTTGTATCCCTATGCTTAAACGGTTGAATTGCAAATTAACAAGTTCATTCATAAAATCATAAGTCAAATGTGCCGGATGGCATTCCATTGCAATTTCAGCATCATCAATAAAATTAAAATTCTCATAAAAGATACTCATTATTTCCTGTATTTGTTTAATATCTAAATAATCAGGAGTTCCGCCTCCCCAATGAATCTGAGAAATTTTTCTTTGCGGAGACAATATCTTTTTATATAATAAAATTTCTTTTTTTAAAGTCTCAACATATTCACTTATAAGAGATTTATTATGAGTAATATGCGTATTGCAACCGCAATAATGACACAGTTGAGAACAAAAAGGAATATGTAAATAAAAAGAAATATTTTGAGTATTTTCTTCATTCGATTTTATTAACGCATCCGTTGCTTCGGAAGGTTTAAAATTATCAGAAAAGAAATTTGCCGGCGGATAACTTGTATACCGCGGAGTCGGGACATTATACTTTTTAAGTAATTCTTTATTTATGTTCATAAAATGTTTATTATACTAATTATTCAATATCTGTTTTAAATTTATACAACCGAGGAAAAAAGATAAAAATAATGACGGAAAAGACTAATTCCGCAATAAAAAGTCCGTGATAACCAAAATTGTGTGCTGCTTTACCGCTTAAAACGGCTAATATTAAGCTCCCGAGATGAGTTAATACAATTTGAATAGTAAAATCTGTACCTTCTCTGCCCTTTCTGACACAGTCCATAGCAATAGTATAAACAGAAACAGAATTAACACCGTAAACACTCCAAATTAAAAGGACACCCAAAAGTACAAAGCCACTTTCATATCCTATATAATTTAATGATACAAAGTATGTTGTAACAACAATCGTATAAGCTGTAAATAATTTCAAGGTTTTTTTTCTTCCGAGAATTTTTATCAACTTACCTGCAATAAATGCTGATAAAAAACCCGCAGAAGCACCGTATATTCCCGAATAAATTCCGATTTGTTTAATATCATATCCCAAATCAACGAGCCAAGGTTTTAACATTGTTAATATTCCGACCATACCGGAATAGAAGAAAAAAAGTAACAATATATGTTTATAAATACCTTTACGAGTAAAAAAAAGATATAAATCTTTTGCTCTGATTTTATTGCCTTTATCAGTTTCCTTTATCAGTTGTTTTTTATAAAACATTAAAGGGAAAAGTGCAATAAGTACAAAACCTGCAAGCCCGAACATTAAAATTTTCCATCCGTAAAGTGAATAAATAATAAGAAGAACTCCGCTGCCTATAACCGTTCCGAGGAAACTGCCTCCTGATTGCATTGAATTTCCTATACTTCTTTCTTCTTTCTTTAAAATCAAAATTGCAAAAGCATCGGTAGCAATATCTTGCGTTGCCGAAGCCGTAAAAGCAAAAATAAGCAGGACTATAATTAACTTAAAATCAATTTGTAAGTTAAAAAAACCTATGGCAATAATTAAAACTGCATAAATCAATTCGGAAGAAAAAATCCATTTTTTAAAATCACTTAATTTACCGCTTGTACCGTCAACAAGAGGTGCCCACAAGAATTTTAAAATCCACGGAAGTTTAACCAACTGCAGTAAACCAATTGACGTAAGCGAATAATCTTGTTGCCTCATAATCACCGGCATAACCGTTGAAAAAAAAGTCATCGGTACCGATTGGGCAATGTACAGACTGAACAGAGCAAAAAATTTATATCCTTTATTTTCTTTCATAAGAATAAAACACAGATTTGTTGCCGAAAGTTAAACCTCCGGCAACATATTTAAAGTTTTTAAAAGTAAATTTTCACAAATGCATTTATTTGTAAAGGATTTCCGAGTTGTACATATGAATTTCCTACGGCTTCAAAATAATATGAATTATAATCGGTATTCAATAAATTTTTTCCGAAAAAACCGAACTCAAAATGCTTACTTGTATTAACAGAAATATTTGCATTAAATAAGCCGTAAGCATCTTGATAAGCCGTATTTGCGTCATTCCAATAGAATTTACCTACCTGTTTATAGTCTGCAACAAAAAATATTGATTTAAAAAACGAACCGCTTAAATCCATTTTATAGCTAAATCCTAAATTGCCGGTATATTCGGGAATATAAGGAATAATATTCCCGCTGTAATCTGTTTCTTCATCTTTAACATAATCTAAATAACGAACATCATTATACCCTGTATTTAGCCAAATTTGTAAATTGTGGACGGGCTTCGTATTCAATTCAAATTCAACTCCTTTACTTATTGAATGTCCGGCATTTTTCAACATTGCACCCCTCCCGCTCGGCACCGGCTGATATACTTGTTGATCTTTCCAATCAATATAAAATACGGCAGTATTTAGCGATAATTTGTCATTCATCATCCTTGCCTTAACGCCTAATTCATAATTATAACTGTATTCAGGGTTAAAACTTATGTCCTCATCTCTCTCAAAAGTTGAATTAAAACCACCGGCTTTATACCCTTTCGTAATACTGAAGTATGTATTGATATCATTGTTCACTTCATACAATACACTTATTTTAGGTAAAATTTGATAATAAGTATTAAATGTATCAACATCTTGAATTTGAGTCAGATTATCGTTTAATTCTCTTTTATAATTATAAATCATATTATCTTTTTCGAAATCTCCTCTAATTCCTGCAGAAAATTTAAATTTATAAACCGGTATTGTTATTTGACCGTATGCCGCTGCACCCTGAACCGGTTGATCGTAGGTTTTATATAAGGTCATTGCACCGGGTAAATGATATGCTGCAACCGCATCCTCACCATAATTTACTTTAACATCTTTATTTTTAAGTTGAGAAAAGCCAAATAAGCCGGCAACCCATTTAATTTTTGACACCGGTATTGATTTTACGGTAAATTCTTGAACGAAAGTATTGTGTTTACGAACTTGATTTACAAAAAACAAGTCTTTTGCCGTAAAATCTTGATCTATTCGTTGTGTGTCCGCCAAAAATTGAAAACTTGTCGCACTGTTTAAAATAAATGCGGAAGTTTTATAATTAATATTTAAACCTGAAGACAATAAATCTCTGTGATAAGTACTTAATTGATTATAATTAATATCGAAAGCTTTTTGAGTTGTTGTATCATAAACGGCATAAGGATACCCGTTTTCAAGATTTTTTTCATAATTAACGGAAAAATTAATTTTAAAATTTGAACTCGGGGCATATTGAACTTTCATTCTTCCCGAATACGTATTATATGAATCTGCGGAGGTGTTTAAAAAGTTATTTGTAAAAAAACCGTCGGAATGCGTGTAAGCACCGTCTAAAGCAAATATCAATTTCTTCCCGAGAGGTTGATTATAGTGTAAAACAGATTTAATACGATTGTAATTCCCGTAATCAGTTCTCAATGAAACATTCTCATTATCAGTCAGCTCAGAAGAATACATATATATTAAGCCGCCCATTGTATTTCTTCCGTACAAAGTCCCTTGAGGTCCTCGAAGAACTTCAATTTTACTGATATCGTAAAGTTCAAAATTAAACGATCCGAGTTCGAAATACGGAATATTATCGACATATAAGCCCACTGCCTGAGAATTAATTCTTGAACCGATTCCCCTGATATAAATCGGACTGGTTAAGCGAGAACCGTGTTCGGGAATAAATAAATTCGGTATTCGAGAATTCATATCTTCAATGTTATTAATGTGCATCGTTTCAATAGTATTCTTATTAAGAACCGATGCCGAAACAGGAGTATTGTGAACTAATTGGTTAACTTTTGTTGCTCTTACAATCACTTCGTCTATTTTTTGAGTTTCCGTTGTATCATTTTGAGCTGTTAATTCTGGGAATATTGAAATTACAAAAATTGCTGAAAGGATAATATTTTTCATTTTCATCTTTGATTTTTTTATCAGATAAATAAATAGAAAATTAATTTCTGCATACGTCTCTTCCGATACATCATCTTATCAGTTTCAAAATTATATTATTTTGAAACAAACTGACAGACAATATACTATACCAAATAACAAGAAGAAAATAAGATATTCTTGTAAAATGCAGAACTACAAATATGAATTAAGCAGCGGGGGGAGCTCTCGGGACAGAAAAATTAATAATTCTTTCGGAATATCGGAATATGCTATGCCTAAAATAAACATTTATTTTACGAGCAAATATTAGAGAATTCTTGCTACAAACAATAGTTGCAGAATCTTGAGATAGGTGCAAATTTTTTACATTTCCCTTATCGGATTTCAATTTTTTTGATGCTCCGGATTTATTTACCGGATTGTGAGCATATAAATCAATTTTATAAATTACCTTCAAGTGCATCTCAATGAGATCACTAAGGGTAAAAATAATAAATACCGATAAGAGAAACTTATTCAAATAATTTTTAACACTATGTAAATAGCTAAAATTCAAACCTTTTTACTTTTTTTCTTAAACCAACCTTTTTTTACTCGTTCCTCCTGCTCAATTGTTTCGTGAATTCCCCAAAGAAATATAAATCCGAAAGCGGATATTGCAGCCGAAAATAAATTTTCGGGAATAAAGAGAGACAGAGAAACGGCAATTATTCCGATTGTAAAAAAAACAATCCAAAATTTCTTTGTAAAATGATATTCACCCCAAATACAAAGTCGGCGAGCAAAAATAATAACGATAAAAACAAACAGTCCGATAATAAAACCGGAAAGATTAATTTGTGTATTAAAGATTTCTGCATTCATTCGTTATAAGTTCTGTCAGGATTTTTTTTAACTTGCCCTTTTAATGCCCTTTCGTGCTGTTTAAACATTTCAATTGAACTCCAAAACATTGCAAACGCAAAAATTCCAAATAAAACAGAATAAGTTTCATTTGAAAAAAACGAACAGATTAAAAAAATAACCCCGGGAATAAAAAGAACCGGCCAAACTTTTTTTCCGAAGTGATATTCTAATTTTGCAACTAAAGGATGACAAAGCCCGATTATCAAGAAAGCTGCAAATCCGAGAAATAATCCTTCCCAATTCATTTTTTTATTTGTATTTTCACCAAAATTGTAAAAAAAAATTCAATTAACATCTGTTTTTCGAATGTTGAAAAACAAATATACTTATTGTAAGCACAACATCCTATGTATAAACAAATTACATACAATATGTTTCAAAGCATAAATACCTCTGATAAATATCATTGTATTAGGTCAAAACTAAACTTTTAAATTTAATATTGATTGTCTGTTTCGATTCACAGTTAATTGAGTAATATCCGGCCTCGAATAATGCCCCGAAGAATCAAAATTTTGTCGTTCTTCCGAAATTCGATTAAAAAATAATTCGGCAGTTATTAATTTTTCTTTTCCCGAAATAGGCGAAACAATCCAATTCCCGTCGGGTCCGGCAATGCAAGACCCGCCGTCAGCAAGAACTTTCGGGACGTTCTCAATAATTTTCGAATAATACGGAATATTTTTAGGGATATCATCCTTTCGTAATAATCCGGAAACAGACAAAACATAAGACCTTGATTCTTCGGCGATAAATCGCGTAATATTTATTGTATTTCTCTCGGCACCCGGCCAAACAGCTATATGTAAGTTTTCACCCATACCGTATAAAGCTGTTCTTGCCAAAGGCATCCAATTTTCCCAGCAATTTAAGCCTCCTACACAAAAATCTTTTAATTTATGAACTCGCAATCCGTTTCCGTCTCCCGGAGCCCAAACCAAACGTTCTTCATAAGTAGGTTGCAATTTTCTGTGAACTGATTTTATCTTACCGTCAGAATGGATATAAACCAAAGAACAATACAAACTATGCCCGCCTCTGTCTGCAGGTCTTTCAACAATTCCCAGATAAACAGCAATTTTGAGTTCAAAAGCAAGTTGACAAATATCAGCCAAATCTCCCTTCTCAATTTGTACGGCATTATTAAAATAGTAAGAAAAAATTTCTTTTTGCATACCGGAATTAAAAGTCGAAGCTGAAGTATAAGTTAACCAAAAAGGATAACCGGGTAATAAAGATTCTCCGAAAACAACTAAATTACAATTCTTTTTTCCTGCTTCAATAATATATGATTTTATTTTATCTTTTGTTTTTTCTTTATTAAGCCAAACCGGAGCAATTTGAGCTAAAGCAACTTTTATTTTGTTTAAATTTGCAGCCATAAGTTCTATAATTCGTTAAAATAAGTCAAATATACAAAAAAGAAAACGCTCAAACCAATAAATAGTTAATTATTGAAATCTTTGTAAAAACAAATAAAATAGCTTATTTTTAAATTTCAAATCAAACAACTTTGAGTACATACAAACAAATACTGACTAAATACTGGGGATATTCAAAATTTCGACCTTTGCAGGAAGAGATAATAAAATCTGTTGCCGAAGAAAAAAAAGATGTACTCGGATTATTGCCCACGGGAGGAGGAAAATCCGTAATATTTCAAGTAGCCGCATTAGCTTCCGAAGGTTTTTGTCTGGTAATTACACCTATTATCGCTTTAATGAAAGACCAAGTTGAAAATCTTAAAGAAAAAGGAATTAAAGCGGCTGCCGTGTATTCCGGAATGTCTAAAGACGAAATTGACATTGTTTTGAATAATGCCGTTTTCGGAGCTTATAAATTTCTGTATCTTTCACCGGAAAGATTGGCAACTCAAATTTTTTTAACACGCTTGCCGGATATGAATATCAACTATGTTGCCGTGGACGAAGCCCATTGTATTTCTCAATGGGGTTATGATTTCCGCCCTTCTTATCTGAACATTGCAAAAATTCGTAAAATTATACCCGACATTCCTTTTATAGCCCTTACTGCAACAGCTACACCGAAAGTTGCCGAAGATATTCAGGATAAACTTCTTTTTAAAGAACATAATTTATTCAGTAAAAGTTTTGAACGAAAAAATTTAATATACATAGTTCGCGAAGTTGAAGATAAATTAAAATATCTCCTGAAAAGTGTCGTAAAGGAAACCGGAAGCGGAATTGTTTACGTCAGAAGCAGAAAAAAAACCTTTGAAATCTCAAAATATCTTGCCGGTAAAGGTATTTCTGTTGACTATTTTCACGCCGGCATTGATGCAAAGCATAAAGACATAAAACAAAACAACTGGAAAACAGGAAAAACAAGAGTTATTGTCGCAACAAATGCTTTCGGTATGGGAATTGACAAACACAATGTTCGATTTGTTGTGCATATTGATTTGCCCGATTCACCGGAAGCATATTTTCAGGAAGCCGGAAGAGCCGGACGCGACGGAAAAACAGCTTATGCAGTTTTACTTTATCATAAATCAGATAAAATTAATTTTGAAAAACGAATAAAGTCAAATTTTCCGGAAATTTCGCAAATAAAACGTGTATATTCCGCTTTATGCAATTATTATCAAATCCCCGAAGGTGAAGGAAAAGGTTTAATACGTGCTTTCAATATCAGAGATTTTGTAACAAAATTTAAATTGCCGATACAAACTGTGTTAAGCAGTCTTAAAATATTGCAAAGCGAAGGATATCTCGACTTTACAGAGGATAATTTCACACCTTCAAAAGTATTGTTTACGGTTAACAGAGAAGATTTATACCGATATCAGGTTGCCAATAAAAATTTCGACAGCTTTATAAAATTAATTTTAAGAAGTTATACCGGACTGTTCTCAAATTATACATCAATTGACGAAGATTATTTGGCAAAAAAAGCTCATTGCAAACCGGAAATAATATACGGTTATCTTGAAAAATTAGCAGAACATAATATCATAAAATACATTCCGCAAAGGAAAATACCTTTTATAATTTTCATTTCGGAAAGATTAAACGAAAAAGATTTACTGATTTCACAAGAACATTATCGCGAAAGAAAAGAAAGATATGTAAAACGTGCCGAAGCAATGATTAATTATGCCGAAAGCAAAGCAAAATGCCGAAGTCAAATTTTATTGAATTATTTCGGTGAAAAGAATGCTTATCGCTGCGGTGAATGTGATGTTTGCAAAAGACGTAACAAACTAAATATCAGCAACTACGAATTTGATCTCATTAACAACGAAATTAAAAAAATATTAAAAGAAACACCTGTTGCTCTTGAAGAACTTACCGACACCATTGATTGTGAAGAAGAAAAAACATTAAAAGTAATACAATGGCTTTTAGAATCCGAAAAAATAGAATATACTATTGATCAAAGGATTACTTGGAAGAAAAAGAATAAAACTCAGTAAATTTATTATCTGTTTCCTTTCAATTCAAAACTTTTAATCTGCCCTTCAATAATTTATTTTCAGAATTCATTAAAAATATAAAACTTCGCAGCATATTTCAAAAAAGAACAGATAATTCTTTTTCGGTAATAATTTAATGAGCTCTTTTAATGAAAGATATTTTTGAAAACGGAAAAAATTTACCTCTGATACAAGAATTTTACACAATTCAGGGAGAAGGTTATCATACAGGTAAGGCTGCATATTTTATCAGGATCGGCGGTTGCGACATAGGTTGCAGTTGGTGCGACACAAAGGTTTCGTGGAATGCCGACATACATTCTTTGGCAAAAACCGATGATATAATTGAGAAAGCTTTTCTGTCCGAAGCAAAATCAATTGTTGTAACAGGCGGAGAACCTTTAAATTACAATTTAGAATATTTATGCAAAAAAGCCGATGAAAAAAAATTGCAAACTTTTATCGAAACTTCCGGAGCTTATCCTATGAGCGGAAAATGGGATTGGATTTGCCTGTCACCAAAAAAACAGAAACCGCCTCTTAAAGAAAATTATCTTACCGCCGATGAACTGAAAGTTATTATTTTTGATGATAATGATTTGCTGTGGGCAGAAAAATGTTCCGAAAAAGTATCCGAAAATTGCAAATTATATCTGCAACCAGAATGGAGTACACGCAAAACAAATACATTAAAAATTATTGAATACATTAAAAAAAATCCGAAATGGAATTTATCTGTACAATTGCATAAATATTTGCTAATTCCGTAATTTAAAACTTCTATGTCTTCCGTTTTTTCTTTTTAGCGGCAGGGAAAAGGATATTATTTAGGGCTTGCTGAAAAATGCTAAATATATTGTAATTCAACACTTTATACTTGTATTTTTGTGATAAAGTGCAAGGTTTTTGAATGAAACATCTTGAAACTCTTGCATTTATTTTGATAAAACTACCAAATTTTTGCTGCTCAGCTGCACATCTTTTTTGTATTTTATTCAATTTGAAGTATTTATATACATCTACATCTCACAAAATCCAAAATAGACGCACATCTGAGCTTTTCAGCAAGCCCTATTTAAAATAAGCCGATATCCGGGTAAATTCGGGTGCAGGTATCAGTTTTGTTGATTTTAAAAAAGGAGATATTGTCAGACATCGCTTGGTAACACCCATTGTAGAGGCGTTTGAAAGGACGGAGAGTTAAAAGTTAAAAGTTGAAAGTTACTGTTTCAACAATTCTTGTGCATTTTTAAGAGCCGCATCGGTAATGGTTTCTCCGCTCAGCATTGTTGCGAGTTCTTTTATACGCTCTTCGTTGTTTAATTTTTTAATATCGGTTCGGGTATCATACTCATCTTCAATTTTATAAACTTTGTAATGAAAATCGGCTTTTGCGGCAACTTGCGGAAGATGAGTGATGCTTATTACCTGCATATTTTCTGACATTTCTTTCATTATTTGTCCGATTTTTTCTGCAATTTCTCCCGAAACTCCGGTATCTATTTCATCGAAAATTATTGCCGGCAATGCTATTGTATCGGCAATAACCGATTTTATACTTAACATTAAACGCGAAATTTCTCCGCCCGATGCAATATTTGCAATTTCCTGTATATCAGAGTGTTTGTTTGAAGAAAATAAAAATTTCACGGTATCTTTTCCGGTTTCCGTAAATTCATTCAGCTGTTCTGTTTTTATTTTAAATTGTGCGGAAGGCATTCCCAAACGTTGCAAAATTCCTGTTATTTTATTTTCTAATCTTTCCGATGCTTCTCTCCTTCCTTTCGACAATTCGTTTGCCGATTTCGCTAATTTTGTTTCCTGTTCTGCCGATTTTTTTTTCTTTTCGGCAATTTGCATATCAAATGATGAAATATCGTCCAATTCTTCTTGTAAACGAACTTTTATTTTCAATAATTCTTCAACAGATTCGACCTTATGTTTATTTTGCAGAGCATAAAGAGTATCAATACGTTCCTTAAGAAATTCGGCACGTTCGGGATTATGCTCAACATCTTCGTTAAGTATTTCCAATTCGCTTGAAATGTCTTCAATTTCAATTTTTGAACTTTCAAGTCGTTCATTCAATATTTTTACTTTATCAGAAAATTTTTGAATATTTTTTAATGAAGAAATTGCATCTCTTAAATTATTTAAAACTCCGTTTTCTTCATCGGATAAAACAGAAAAAGCAGTTGTTATATTTTCAATAATTTCTTCGGCGTGGTTTAATTGTTTTAACTCATTTTCAATTTCACTTTGCTCTCCTGTCCGTAATTGCGCCGCTTCTAATTCGTCAAATTGAAATTGTAAAAAATCAAAATCCGATTTTTCTTTTTGTGCCCGTTCAATCAACTCGGCAAGTTCTTTTTTTGTTTTAATGTATGAAGCAAATTTTTCTTTATAAGAAATTAGAGTAGGAATAAGTTTTGCAAATGCATCTAACACATTCATCTGAAAACGATTATCATTCAAATTCAGATTTTGATGTTGCGAATGAATGTCTGTTAATCGTAAACTTAAATCTTTCAGAACATTTAAGGTAACCGGTGTATCATTTACAAATGCCCGAGACCGACCGCCCGGCATAATTTCACGTCGAATGACGGTAATTTCATCATAATCAATATCATTTTCATCGAAAAACACCTTCAACGAATAACGTTGAATATCAAATTCGGCTTCAACGGTACATTTTTTTTCTTTATTTTTCAGAATACCCGTATCGGCTCTGTTTCCCAAAATTAAAGATAAAGCACCCAAAAGAATTGATTTTCCGGCACCTGTTTCTCCCGTAATAACGGAGTATCCGGCATCGAAATCTATTTCGAGTTTTTCGATTAATGCATAATTTTGTATGGAAAGATGTTTCAGCACAATTTTACAAAAATATAAAAAATCACATTAATAATTAATACGTCTAAAAAATCTGCAAATCATATAATTTTTTATAACTGCCGTTCAATTTAATTAATTCATTATGTGTTCCTTTTTCAATAATTTCACCTTTGTGCATAACACAAATTAAATCGGCATTTCTTATTGTAGAAAGGCGATGGGCAATTACAATTGAAGTTCGATTTTGCATTAATCTGTCAAGTGCATCTTGCACGGCTTTTTCCGATTCGGTATCCAAAGAAGAGGTTGCTTCGTCCAAAATCATAATCGGCGGATTTTTCAGTACGGCACGAGCTATGCTCATTCGTTGTCTTTGTCCGCCGGAAAGTTTTGTACCGCTGTCGCCGATATTCGTATCATAACCGGCTTCTGTTTGTAAAATAAAATCGTGAGCATTGGCAATTTTTGCCGCTTCAATTATTTTCTCATCCGGAATATTTTCCGAACCGAAAGCAATATTATTTCTTGTGGTATCATTAAATAAAATAGGTTCTTGATTTACATTGCCCATTAAACTTCGCAAATCATCAATTTTAATATTTTTAATATTTTTTCCGTCAATAAGAATTTCACCTTGTGTAATATCATAAAATCGAGGAATTAAATCGACTAAAGTTGATTTTCCGGAACCCGACTGACCGACTAAAGCAACAGTTTGTCCCTTTTTAACCGTAAGATTAATATTTTTTACAACAAAAGCATTTTCGTAAGCAAAAGAAACATTTTTAAATGTAATTTCTTTTTCAAAAGATTTCATTTCAACGGCATTCTCTTTCTCTGTAATAGTATTTTCGGCATCTAAAATTATATTAATTCGATCAATTGAAGCAGCACCTTTTTGGACATTATAGAGTGCTGTTGAAAAAGCTTTTGCAGGATTAATTATTTGTGAAAAAACAGCAATATAACCAATGAATGCTTCGGGAGACAGTGAACTTTGATTTCCCAAAACCAAAGAACCTCCGTAATACATAATTCCGGTTATCATCAAAATACCGAGAAACTCACTCATCGGAGAAGCTAAGTAATTTTTACGATAAACTTTATTCATTGTATTATTATAGGTTTCGTTATGATTAACAAAATTTTTAAATACAAAATTTTCGGCAGTAAATGCCTTAATAATCCTTAAACCCGAAAGTGTTTCTTCAATTTTTGAAAGCAGAGTTCCCATTTGATCCTGAGCTCTTCGAGATGTTTTTTTCAAAGAGCGTCCGATGGTTCCGATAAGGGCTCCGCTGACAGGAATCAGAATCAGTACAAAAATAGTCAATTGCGGACTCATAACAAACAAAGTAATCAGATATACAATGATTGTCAACGGATTACGAATCAGCATCTCAACTGAAGTCATTATTGTCCACTCGATTTCTTTTAAATCATTTGTCATTTTGCTTATAATATCTCCTTTTCTTTCTTCCGAAAAATAAGAAAACGGTAATTCAAGTATTTTTTTGTAAATTGAATTACGCATATCACGAATAACTCCGTTTCTGACAGGAACCATTACATATTTAGAGAAATAAAATAAAATATTTTTCATTAATATCATTACAACGACAAAAATACTTACAACCAAAAGGGCTTCTTTTTTTCCGTATGTTTCGATGATTTGCCCCAAATAATAATTAATAATATTACTAAATGCTTTTCCTGAAAAAGAAAAAACAGGTTTTACGGTAACAATAGCTTCTTGTGAAAATAAGACCCTCAAAAAAGGAATAATCATTAACAACGAAAAAACTGAAAATAAGATTTGAAATATGTTGAGAACAAAGTTCAAAATAAGGTTCACATAATAAGGAACGAGATATTTTAATATTTTTTTTAATTTTTTCAATTCCGTATTTATTTAATTATTAAAATTCTTTGCCTATTATATTCCAATTTGTATAACCGAAAAGTTGCTTTCCTCCCAAAATCTTTTTTGAAATAAAAGTTAATAATTTACTTTTAAATTTTTCGTGTTTCATTTTTGCACGAGACGGTTTATAATTCTTCTCATAATGCAATTTATCCGCCCAATTAAATTCCTTTATTTTGTTTTCCATCACTTTCGGATGTGTTCCTTCAAAAACCGGCAGTTTTGACAAATTTCCGTAATCAAATTCAGGGGCTTTCTCTTTGTAAATTTCAGCAACTTTACTTTTTCCTTTATGAATAGTATCTAAAGATTTTGTCTTTTTTTGCATATATTCGGGGGGGCGAACCCAGCCGTAGTGATAAATATATGCATCTAATTCAATAACATTAAGAGGAAAAGTACCGTGAGACTGCCGGAAATTTTTTTTGTCAAAATCGGGAACACGCTTAAATGATTGTGCCGAGCGAAAAGAATAAATATCGGGTTTATTTCTGATTAATCGGATTTCTTTTGGATACCAGCCGTGTGCATTTTGAAAATGATTATAATCTCCGAAAAAATGTTTATATTGAAATAAAAAACCTTCAACTCGTTCATTATCAATATATTTTTCACAAGCATTCTTTATTGTATCAAGATATTTTTCGTGAATAACTTCATCGGCTTGTAAATGCAAAAGCCAATCACCGGTGCAAGACTCTTTGGCGATATTCGTTTGTCGGGCATTTTCGGTTCCGTTCGGAAATTTTACTATATCCCAAACCGTATGTATAATTTTGATTTTCGGTGAATTAATTTGCTTTATTATCTCTTCGGTATTATCATCTTCATCGCTGTCGCCCAATGCAATAACAAATTCATCAACAATAGGCAAGATTGATTCTATTGACTCGCGTATCGGATAATATAATTTCGATACATTTTTACCCATTGTGAATCCGCTTATTGTCATATATTTATAATTTTAAAATAATGAATTTTCTTTTGCAAACTCTATGCATTGTTCTCTGTCCTTCCCGTAAAATATTTTATATTCAGAAAGTTGTTCTTTGTTTATCAATTCTTCTTCAAAATTTACGGGAATTAACTTTGCAAGGTATAAAAATATATGCAAAATCAACCATCGGCTTCTGTATTTAATCCAAGTTACATCTTTGTCCGTAAATTCATAAGGGTCTTTTTTATAGAACTTTCTTGTTAATTTACGAATAAATAACAGTTGTTTGTCCGAGTATGATTTATGTTTTGGTTTTAAATCAACAGAATTTTTATCGTATGTCGTATTTGTGTAATCAGCTATTTTTTTGAAAACTTTATGCGGATTTTCTTTAAATTCTTCATAAAAAAGAATTAAGGGTTTTTCGGAAAAGTGTCTTATTAAGAATTTTAATTTCGGCAAAAATAATGCTTCTTCAATTTTCCAAATACCTTTATTTGTTTTGATATTTATGAAATCATCAAAAGAACGAGATCCTCCGTTTTTCACATATCGTCTGTATTGCGAAGCAATCCATTTTTCATTTGAACGCAGAACGATAATAATTTTTGCATAAGGATATTTTTCTGCAATTTTTATGGTTTCATCAAAAAATTGTCTGTCAAATTCGCGAGAAAATAACAGTCGATTTTCGTCACTTTGCCTGATAATTTTGTTATAGCGATAAAATTTTGATGTATGGATATATTTTATTCCTTCGAGTTTATGAAAGAATTTATTTTGCAAATAAGTTGAACCGGTTTTTGCCAGCCCTACGTGAAAAAACAGTTCTTTTATATTTTTCGTATTTTTTTCTTCCACAATTTGTTTGAAATTATTCACACCATTTTTTCACATCATCCGCAGAAGGATTTTTTAAACCCAATTTTCCTTTTTTATTCAATCCGCATAAATCATTAAAAAGTTTTCCGGGCTTTGCTTCTTTTAAACTTTCGACTGTTTTAAAGCCGAGTTTTTGAATAAGAGAAACCCATTCTTCAGGAATTCCTTTTTCAAAATATTTTTCGGGCTTGTCAATTTGTTCTTTCTTTTCCGGACGCATTTGCGGAAAGAATAATACATCTTGAATTGAATCTGAATTTGTCATAATCATTGCCAAACGGTCAATTCCGATACCGAGACCCGATGTAGGGGGCATTCCGTAATCAATTGCTTTGAGAAAGTCTTCGTCGAGCATCATTGCTTCGTCATCGCCTCTTTTCGCAAGTAAAAGTTGTTCTTCAAAACGTTCTCTTTGGTCAATAGGGTCGTTAAGTTCCGAATAAGCATTACAAATTTCTTTTCCGTTGCATATTGCTTCAAATCGTTCTACAAGTCCTTCTTTGCTTCTGTGTTTTTTTGCAAGCGGCGACATTTCTACCGGATAATCTGTTATAAAAGTGGGTTGAATTAATTTGCTTTCGCACTTTTCTCCGAAAATTTCATCAATTAATTTTCCTTTTCCCATTGATGCATCTGTTTCAATACCAAGTTTTTCGGCTGTTATTTTCAATTCATCTTCATCCATATTTGAAATATCGATGCCGGTAAAATGTTCTATTGCCTCAAACATTGTGTAACGTTTCCAAGGACGTTTAAAATCGATTATATTTTCTCCAACCTGCACTTTTGTAGTTCCGTGAATGTCCGAAGCAATTTTTTCCACCATTTCTTCAACGGTATCCATCATCCAGAAATAATCTTTGTAGGCAACATAAAGCTCCATTTGGGTAAATTCGGGATTATGAAATCTGTCCATTCCTTCGTTACGAAAATCTTTTGCAAATTCATAAACACCGTCGAAACCGCCGACAATTAATTTTTTAAGGTATAATTCGTCTGCAATTCTGAGGTATAAGGTTTGGTCGAGTGCATTATGATAGGTTTTAAACGGGCGTGCAGCCGCACCGCCGTATATAGGTTGCAAAATCGGTGTTTCTACTTCCAAATATCCTTTTCCGTTAAGGTATTCGCGCATAGAATTTGTCAACTTTGTTCTGTTTATAAATGCTTCTTTTACGTGAGGATTAACAATTAAATCCAAATAACGCATTCTGTATCGTTGTTCGGGGTCAGAAAAAGCATCGTATATTTTTCCGTCTTTTTCTTTAACTACGGGTAAAGGTCTGACTGATTTTGTAAGAATTGTGTATTCTTTGGCTTTTACGGTAATTTCTCCGGTTTGCGTAATAAATACATCGCCTTTTATGCCGATAATATCTCCTAAATCCAATAGTTTTTTAAAAACCGTGTTGTACAGAGTTTTATCTTCTCCGGGACAAATTTCATCTCGACTTACATAAACCTGAATTTTCCCTTTTGAATCCTGTAATTCGATAAAAGAAACTTTTCCCATAATACGACGGGTCATAATTCTTCCGGCAATACTTATATTTTGGAAGTTTTTTTGTTCATCGTTATAATTTTCTTTAATATCAGAACTGTATGCAGAAACTTCATATTTGGCTGCAGGATAGGGATTTATTCCGAGTTTTTTTATTTCTTCAAGAGATTTTCTTCTTAATTGTTCTTGTTCGCTTAATTCAAAATTGCTCATATTTTTTGTTATGGAAAATTAGTTTGCAAATATAAACAAGTAATCAGTATTTTAATAATTAAGTTTTGACTATTTATTATTGATTATTGATTATTGTCTATTGTTAATTTTTTGACAAAGAAAATTAATATCCGGGTTTTCCGAGAATTTGAAACATATTGCGTTTGTATGCTTCTACACCCGGCTGATCAAACGGATTTACACCTAAAATATAACCGCTTATTCCGCAAGCTTTTTCAAAAAAATAAATTAATTCGCCGATATAAAATTCGTTAATTTCCGGAATTATAATTTGAATATTTGGGACATTTCCTTCCAGATGAGCTTTTAATGTTCCCGATTCGGCACTTTTGTTTATTTCTTCTATGTGTTTTCCGGCTAAATAATTTAATTTATCAAGATTATCGTCATCTTCCGGAAGAATAATATTATTTTTAGATTTTTCGACGGAAATAACCGTTTCAAAAAGATTGCGTTTTCCGTCCTGTATGTATTGCCCCAATGAGTGTAAGTCAGTAGTAAAACTGACACTTGCCGGAAATATGCCTTTACCGTCTTTGCCTTCGCTTTCACCGTAGAGTTGTTTCCACCATTCGGAAAAAAAAGTTAATTTAGGATTATAGTTTACAAGAATTTCATTAGTAAAACCGTTGTTATACAAAATATTACGAACTGCCGCATAAGTTTCTGCATCATTTCCTTTTTTAGTTGAAAGTTTTGCAAAATTTTTTACTCCTTCAATTAATTTTTGAATATCAAATCCGGCAACGGCAACAGGAAATAAACCGACAGGCGTTAAAACCGAAAATCTTCCGCCTACATCGTCGGGAATAATATATGTTTTATATCCCTCTTTATCAGCAAGTTGTTTAAGAGCTCCTTTTTGCTTATCGGTAATTGCAATAATTCGTTTTGATGCCTCATTTTTCCCGTATTTATTTTCCAATTCGTTTTTTAATATTCTGAAAGCAACGGCAGGTTCTGTCGTAGTCCCTGATTTTGAAATAATAGTCATTGCCCAAGATTTATCTTTAAGCAAATCAACAAGTTCGTACAAATAATCTTCACTTAAATTATTACCGGCAAATAACATTTTAATATTGTCCCTGTCTTTAAAATTTGAAAAATTATCCGAAAGAGCTTCAATAACCGCCTTTGCACCGAGATATGAACCGCCGATTCCTACGGTTACCATAAAGTCTGCTTTGCTTTGAAGTTCTTTTGCCGTATTTTCGATATCGGAAATTAATGCTTCGTCAACTTCAAAAGGTAAATTTATCCAACCGAGAAAATCATTTCCCGAGCCGTCTTTATTTTGTAAAGAATTATTGGCATTTTGTGCTTTTTTTTGATATTTTATCAATTTATCTTTACTTATAAATTTTTCAGTATTTTTAATATTGAGTTTCATATTTTTCTTATTAAAAAATTAGTAAACTTTCAAATTATGAATTTATTATTTTTCGCCGTTATATTTGATTTTATAGTTCCCGTTTAAAGACAGCAGTTTTTTATAAATCAGGTAAGAAACCCAAGCATCTGTTGCGGCATATCTCAACTGCGATTCGGTATAAATATCATTTGACCAATCAGACAGTCGGGCACCTTTAGATATTCTGAAATTGAGCAAATTTGCGGTTAAATTTTTTAATCCGTTGTCTTCAATACCGTATTCATCGGAAAAAGTTTGCAGCTCAACAAATCCTGCAGGAGTAAAATATTTTATTTTCTTTAATGCTTTTAAATCATCTCTAATTGCGACTCCTGTTTTTATAATATCCTCATCAGCAAGAATTTGCAAAATTTGTTCGGGAAGACCCAATTTTTTTAATTTAAATAAAAAAGCTTTGTCGGAAGTTGCCAATTGAAGTAAGGAAACATTATATGAAATTCCTTTTTTAAAAGCCGGGCGTGTTTCCGTATCGAAACCCAAAACTTCGGCATTCCGCAGAAACGGTAATATTCTTTTTAGTTCTTCATTATTTTGAATGAAATAAATTTCACCTTCAAAACTCCTGACGGGAAGTGCATTTATAATATCTTTAGGTATTTTTTCAAAAAATGTATTCATTTAATTTCTTTATTCAGAGTTCCGCCCGTAATACCGATTTTTGAGACATTATGCGGTTTTAAATAATTATACTTAAAAAATTCATCGGGAAGTTCTTTTTCGGCGAAATTATAATATTTTCTGAATATTCTTCGAGGTATTTTAAGATTTTCTTCTTTGTTGTCGAGAAGAGGCAAAATATCATTTAAATTCAAGAATTTTGCAATATTATAAGTTGAAATATTATCGCTTATTTTATGGCAGAGTTTTTTATTTCGAGATATTAAAAATTTTGCTGTTCCAATCCGGTTATATAATAAGGCAATATCAAGCGCATTAAGATTATGAATATTAACGGCAAAAATGTCGCTTCCTTTTTCTGTTAAGAATTTTACCGCTTCGGTATTTCCTTTTCGAGCAGCAATCATTAAAGCAGTGTATCCGTAAATATCTTTTGTATTAAAGTCAGCATAAAAATCCCAAAGAACTTGCATTATATCCGTATCATTATACCAAGCAGCAATCATAAGAGCATCAAAACCGAAAAAATTTTTATGATATGTGTTTGCTCCGAAATCACATAAATATGCGGCAACCAAGGGATACCCGAGAGTAGCCGCAACTATTAAAGGAGAATTGTTATATTCATCAGTAATCTCTGTATCGGCATTATTATTAAGTAATACTTCAACAATTTCCGGATTATTGTTTTTTACTGCCGTAAGCAATGCAGTCATTTGATTATCAGGTACTTTATTTACGTCGGCACCGTATTTAATAAGCAATTTCGTTAAATACAAATTATTGTTATCCGCAGCATACATTAAAGGAGTTACATTTTTATCATCGGCGGAATTTACGTCAATACCGCCTTTTAAAAGATAATAAACTTTCTTTTCATTGTTATTATAACAAGCATTTAAAAGTTCAAAATAATTTTGAGATTGCAAAAATTGACCGGTGAACAAATAAAATACTACTAACAGAAAACTTTTTTGCATTTGTTTTTAATCATTTTATTTCAAAATAAAACCCCTTTTTAGGGGGTCTTTTTTTAAATCTTATTTAAAGCAATAAAATCTGATTTTAAAAATTTATTGGGTTTCTTTTTACCTTTTATTCTGTGAAAATCAAAATAATAAATATCGGCATTTGCCGCACTTAAAATCATTTTCGTTACTACATTGCCTTTTATGTTGCGAGAAGGTGCGACCAGATGCAAAACTAATACATCTTGATTTTTATTATCAACAGCTTGTTTAATATCGTCTTTGGTTACAAATTTTACGTCTCCGTCATAATATTGTTTAATTTTCGCAAGAGTATTAACATATTGACTCATTTCGTTTTTCAGCAACCACAATGTTTTGTTTTTTGTACTTTTTCTGCTGTTTTTATAGTGATTAAGCAATACTCTGTCTTCAACATGCGGATTATTCTTGAGCCATTGAACATGATTTTGCATAAACAGTAATGCTAATCCGAGTTTGTAATAATAATTATCGTAATCCACATCGCTGTATGCAAGCGGAACGGTAATAATATCAGGCATTGTATTTATAGTTCCTCCGGGTTTCCCGAGGACTAAACTTAAAGAAGTAAAAACACCAAGATCTTCTTGTCCTTCAAAATGTGATTCGGTTTGCACCACCATCGATGCCGTAGAAACATTCTTTTTTTTCTTAAATTCGTCTTTATTTATAAAATCAAAATCTGTTATTTTCCAATGTTTATTTGCAGCATCTTCAATTGCCGTATTGTACATTCCGAAAATATTATTATCATAAACGAAATAAGTACGTGAATTCAAAAATCTTGTTACCTGTTTTGCCGTAGGTAACATTTGCTGAGCATGAGAATCTACAGAGAATATTGTAACAAATAATAATACTAAAAATAATGCTTGTTTTTTCATCATATTAATTTTAAAGTATTGTTGAAAAATTTAGTTTTATTTTTAAAACGAAATATCTTTTTTATTGGTATCTGAGTGTAAAAGTTATTATTAATTTTTCGGAAAATATACAGGGTGCTTTTGATTATATTTTCTGATGTACACAAATTTTAATTTGTTTTTTTTCGTTTGCTTAATTTTGAAAACTCTTCATACAATTCAGGATCTTTTGAAATAACGGCTTCAACAGATTTTACATTAAAATCATAAATTTTCCCGGTTTCAAAATCTAACAGATATTGCATCAAAACGGTTTTTTCAGAATATGAGTCATTATAATAATAATACGAATTATTATAACGATACGGATCATATTCCTGAATTGTTTTGTTTGCCGTAAAATGACTTATACTGCCGAAAACAGGAATGCGATTAAATTCATCATTCAAATTAATGAATAAAACTCCTCTGTTACTAAACCCCCATATTCTGCTTGTATTAATTTTTTTTTGTATTCCCAAATTATCGTAAATTGTAATGTATTTATTTTGAAATAATTTATTGTAAAAATCAAACGCATTATAATCAATTGTTGTAAGAATTTGAGATTTCGGAACGGGATTATTATCTTTTACCTGTTGAAAATTAAGAAATATACCGTCTTTAAATTTAAAAGCAGGTGTATATTTTACTTTATCCTTACGGATATTACCGGTTTGCGAAAAAGTAAGAATTACTGAGAATAAAACTATTGTACTTAATATTAAACGCTTCATATCTGTAATATTAACGAAATTTTATGATGTTTTGTTATTCTTTAAGGCATTTTTATTCTTCATCTTTCGGATATTCAACTCGTGTATGATAAATATTTTTCAACTTTGTTTTCAAAACTTTCTTAATTTTATCAATTTCGGCAAAAGTAATATCGGCATTTATTAACAAATTTTGCGTAATTTTCGACTGTACAATTTGTTCAACAAGTGCATCAATGTTTTCTTCTGAATATTCTTTCAAAGTTCTGGAAGCAGCTTCAACGGAATCGACTATCATTACTATTGCTGTCTCCTTTGAATAAGGCAGTTTACCATGATATTTAAATAAATCTTCATTAATTTCTTCTCCGGGATGCAGTTCCTTATATTTATGTAAAAACCACATTATTTTTCCGCTTCCGTGATGCGTAGGAATAAAATCTGCAACTTCTTTAGGTAAGCCGTATTTTGCAGCAATTTTAATTCCGTCATCAACATGTTTTTTTATTATTTGTACACTTTTTACAGGATCAATTTTATCATGCGGATTTTCACCATGTTGATTCTCAACAAAAAAAGAGGGATTATTCATTTTACCGACATCGTGATACAATGCACCGGTACGAACTAAAAGAGCATTTGCACCGATTTCGCGAGCCGCTTCTTCCGAAATATTTGCGACTTGTACGGTATGTTGAAATGAGCCGGGAGCTTTTTCTGAAAGTAATTTTAATAAAGGTCTGTTTGTATCGGAGAGTTCAATTAAAGTAACATCCGAAAGAAACCCGAATAATTTTTCAAAAAGATAAATTAAAGGATATGCCATTAATACCAATATACTGCTTACGGCAAACCAAATTAGATAAGACGTTTCAATACGCGAAATATCACCTTCGCGAACAATTGTAAAAGCAGAGTATAAAATCAAATATGTAATAAAAATTATTAATGCCGTCCAAAGAATTTGACTTCTTCTATATAACCGACTAACACCGGAAATAGCGACAAATCCGGCAATGAACTGAATAAAAATATATTCAAAACCGTTAGCAGCGATATAACCGATAATCATAATTGTTACCGTATGATGTAAAAATGCTGTTCGCGGTTTATAAAAAGTTGCAGTTATTAAAGGTAAAACAGTTACCGGAACTAAATAAATATTAGTACTGTCAGTCTTTGCCGCTATAGCGGAACTTATAATAAATAATAAAGTTAAACTTATAAAATATAATAGTTTGCGATTACTGTAAAAAATCGGCTTATTATAAAAGAACAAATGCAAAAATAAAATAGCAAGTATAGCACCTGTTAATACAAATTGCCCTAAAAATACAATAAATTTATCCGTATAAGAATTTTGTTCCGACAAATATTCTTTTTTCAAAGACATTAAAATCTGATATTTTTCATCATTAATCAGTTGTCCTTCGTATATTATTCTTTGCCCGGCTTGTATCATACCTCTTACGGGAGATAAATCATTAAGTAATCGTTCTTTGGATTTTTCGGTTAATTCAGAATTAAAAATAACATTGTATTTAATATACTTCGAGAAATTAATTTCGGAAACACTAACCGGACTTTTTTCCGTATAATTTTTAAAATAATTATAGAGAATATTATAGGATTGCTTTGAAGAATAGAAATCAGAATATTTTGCTGATTCCGCCACATTATTTCTTAACACATAAATTTCATTATTATCAGAATTAACAGTATAATTTTCGGGTAACGGTTGTATAATTCCTTTTTTATAAATTGATTTTATTTTTCGTTTAAATCCTGTTATAAATGAATCGGTAAAAGCAGTAAATTCCTTATGATTTTTTTCCGGTACAGTAAGCCCTGAAAATAAAACTTTTATATCGCTGTCAACTTCATTTTCAATTGCTTGAGAAGTCGTCAGATTAAAAATATAATATGGCTTGGCAAGTTTTAAAACACTGTCTTTTTCTGCTTTAATTGTTTCGTCACTTTTATATACAGGAAAATCAAATTCAGCAATCAAACTTTTGTGTTTCCAAGGCTCTCCTTTTTGAAATTCGTATTTAAATTTATTACTGTGAGGTAAAATAAAAACTGTAATTAAAGCCGCAACTGTAAAAATCAGTATTTTATAAAAAAAATTAAGCCTTTTTTTTTGCATATGAATCAAATATAACATTTTCAATTAAGCAAATGTATAATTAAGCATTGAAAATGAGAAATAAAATTTAGAAAACTCAAAAAAAGAGATGCAAAAATTTGATTTATAACTTTTTTATATAATTTTGCATAAGGAAGAATTATTGTTATTAACAAAAATAAAAAATCAAGATGGAAGAATCAATGACTGACGGAGCCAAGAAATTTAGGGAGAATGTTTTTACCAGTTCAGTGAGAGCAGGAAAAAGGACATATTATTTTGACGTGAAAGAAACAAAAGGCGGTGAAAAATACATTACCGTTACAGAAAGAAAACGACGTTACAATGAAGACGGAAGTTACAAAGTTGAAAAACACAAAATTTTCCTTTACAAAGAAGATTTTGATAAATTTGCAGATGCTTTAGATGATGTTATTGAATTTGTTGAATCCGGAAAATTACCGAAAAAAACAGAATATTCTGATGATACGGAAAAAAAAGAAACAATTGAAGATTATACCGATGTTAAATTCGAAGATTTAGATACAGAGAAATCGGAGTAATATAACTTATTTTAATATTTTTTTTAAGAGCGGATTATATAAAATCCGCTCTTTAAATTTCTTAAACAAACTCAATATTTGCGAACTTCTCATAATCTTCAAGAACATTTAGTTTCTCAGCAGTTTTTCTGTTAACGAATAGTTTTACCGAATCAGGTTTAAAAACCCTGGAAGCAACCGGATTACCGTCTAACAAATCCATTGCAATTTTAACCGAAGCATCGGTTACGGCATCCCAGGGAATAACATAACCTTCCAAACCTCCTCTGATTACGGTATCTTCAAGCATACAAACCGTAGGAAAATTATCGGTAATGATACTTAATAAATCATATCCTGATGAAGCAATAAAAGTACTCGTTCCTATATAAATCCATTTAACATTTTTACGTTTAAAATATTTTTTAGCTTTTTCAAAGTCTTCAATTTCCTGAATTTCATAACTTATAACTTCAATTCCTTTTTTTTCGGTATATTCTGTAATATCATCATATTGAATTTCTGCCTGCAACTCTCCTCTGCGATATAAAACTCCTATTTTTTTCAGATTCTTATCCGATATTAAAACAGTATGCTCAAATTGATCTTTAATTTCCGGAGCATAACAAACAGCATAATAATTATTGTTATGATTTTTTTCAAAATCGGCAATTATTGCAGAACTGTATATTCCGGTAAAAACAACCGGAATTTCTTCATTTTTAAGATATTGTCCGATTCGCATACTGACAGGAGAACCGATTGAGAATATTAAATCCGCTTTATCTTTTTTCAACTTATCAACAGCATGCATTAAATTTTCTTCATCGCGTTTACAATTTACATAAGTAATTTGCAAATTATTATCTCTTTCTTTTCTGAAAATATATCCCGCTTTTTTTAAACGAGCCTCAATAATATTAATTGATTTTATATAAATTTCTAAATTATCCCAATAAAGAATACCTATCTTTTTAACTTTTTGCGTATAATGTTTGGCTCTCTCCTCACCTTTAAGTACACGTAAAGCACCCTGTGCCAATGCTTTAAGCTCCGCTTCGCCGGGATATATATTTACTTTCCCTAAAAAATCAATACGTTCTCGAATCCAACCTGTCAACAATTCAGAATGAGCCAAACCCCCTGTAATAATTATTCCGTCAATTTCACCTTTTAAATTAGTAGCTCTTCTTCCGATTTCTTCAGCAATTTGATAAGCCATTGCTTTATAAACCAATTCGTATTTTTCAGAACCGGCTGCAACAAATCGCTCAACATTTCTAGCATCGTTAGTGTTAAAATATGACATCAATCCGCCTTTTCCCACAACCATTTTTTTTAATTCAGTTTCAGAATATTTTCCTGAAAGACATTTATCAAGATATTTAAAAAGAGGCAAACTTCCGCTTCTTTCGGGAGAAAAAGGTCCTTCATATAAACCGTGATTTACGTTTACGGCTTTTCCTTTTTTTAATGCGGCAACCGTAATTCCTCCGCCGAGATGTGCCACTATCAGATTTAAATCAGTTATTTTTTTCTTTAAAACTTGAGCATGTTCACGTGCCGTAGCAAAAATATTTAAAGCATGCAGCAACGACGATCTTTCAAAATCTTTATGTCCGGAAATACGAGCAATCGGTTCCAAATCATCCACAGCCGGTGGATCAACAATAAATGACGGAATCGAATTCTCCCAACCGATACTGTATGCAATAACACATCCCAAATTAGAAGCATGTTGTCCCTGGTAACCGTTCCGTGCGTCATTTATCATCTCCTGATCAACATAATAAGTTCCGCTGGGTATCGGTTTTATTAAGCCGCCTCTGCCTACAACTGCATCTAATTTATCTAAATTAAAACCATTCTTATTAATTGCCCCGATGATTTCTTCTTTACGGAATGAATATTGTTCCCAAATATCAGAATATTGTTCTAACTGTTTGGGACTGTGACTTACATTAATTTCAAACAAACATTCTTCATTTTGAAAAACACCTATTTTAGTAGAAGTTGAACCCGGATTTATTGTTAAAATATGATATCTTTTCATAAATTTAATTCCTTAGTGAAAATACAATCAATAAACGTGCAAAATAAGATATTTTATATCATTTTAAGGAATATTATAAAACACAAAATAAAATAAATTCGATAAAATCTTTGAATTATAAAATTATAAGGTTAGTTTTGCGGCTCAAAAAATATTACTATATATAATGTCTAACTTATTAATTTAAAATTAAAATGAGCGAAAAAAAGAACGAAAACGAAGAAAAAGAAATTCAGGAAACAATTGAAGAAAAAGTTCCTAAAGAAGAAACAACTGTTAATGAACAAACAGAAGAAACTAAAACTGAGCTTATTGAAGAAACAACTCCGAAAGAAACGGTAACTGTTGAAGACACAAAACCGGAAGAAAAGGTAACTGATAATGAACCTTCAGAAAAAACTAAACCCGAAGTTGTTGAAGAAACTAAACCAATTGAAATTCAAAATGCATCAACTCTTGATTTTGATTGGGATTCAGCAGCTGTTGAATCAGATGAATACTCAGGTAAAAAAAGAGAAGAATTAACAGACTTATATGCTGAAACATTATCTGTAATTTCAGAAAAAGAGGTGCTTGACGGAACAATTATAGCACTTACCGATAAAGATGTTGTTGTAAACATCGGTTATAAATCCGACGGTGTAATAAGTAAAAACGAGTTCAGATATAATCCCGATTTAAAAGTCGGTGATTCTATCGAAGTATATATCGAAGCTCAAGAAGACAAAACAGGACAACTAATACTTTCTCATAAAAAAGCAAGAACTCTCCGCTCTTGGGAAAGAGTTAATTCATCATTAGAAAATGACGAAATCATTAACGGATTCATTAAATGCCGTACAAAAGGCGGTATGATTGTAGATGTTTTCGGAATTGAAGCATTTTTACCCGGTTCTCAAATTGATGTCAAACCAATAAGAGATTATGATGCTTACGTAGGAAAAACAATGGAATTTAAAGTTGTTAAAATTAACAAAGAATTTAAAAATGTTGTTGTTTCACATAAAGCTCTTATTGAAGCCGAACTGGAAGAACAAAAAGCTAAAATTATTGAACAACTTGAAAAAGGGCAAGTTCTTGAAGGAACTGTTAAAAACATTACGTCATACGGTGTATTCATTGACCTCGGAGGCGTTGACGGTTTAATCCACATTACCGACCTGTCTTGGGGCAGAGTAAACCATCCCGACGAAGTTGTTGAACTGGATCAAAAACTGAATGTAGTTATTCTTGATTTTGATGAAAGTAAAAAACGTATTGCTTTAGGATTAAAACAATTACAGGAACATCCTTGGGATTCTTTAGACCCCGAATTAAAACCCGGAAATACCGTAAAAGGAAAAATTGTTGTTATTGCTGATTACGGTGCATTTATGGAGATTAAACCGGGAGTTGAAGGTTTAATTCACGTATCGGAAATGTCTTGGTCTCAACATCTGAGAACCGCACAAGATTTCTTTAAAATAGGAGATATTGTTGAAGCTCAAATCTTAACTCTCGAAAGAGAAGAAAGAAAAATGTCTCTCGGCATTAAACAATTAAAACCGGATCCGTGGGAAGATATTGAAAAGAAATACCCCGAAAATTCTCAACATACAGCAAAAGTCAAAAACTTTACGAATTTCGGTATTTTTGTCGAACTTGAAGAAGGTGTTGACGGATTAATCCACATTTCTGATTTATCTTGGACTAAAAAAATTAAACACCCGGCTGAATTTACAGAAATTAATGCCGATATTGAAGTAGTTGTTTTGGAAATTGATAAAGAAAACAGAAGATTAAGTCTGGGACATAAACAATTAGAAGAAAATCCCTGGGATGTTTTTGAAACTTTATTCGGAATTGACAGCGAACATGAAGGGACAATTATTAAAATCGGAAATCGAGAAGCTTTAATTGCAATGCCTTATGGCGTAGAAGCTGTTTGCCCTGTTAATCACCTGAAAAAAGAAGACGGAAACATGCCTGCGGAAGATGAAAAAATTATGGTCAGAGTAATTGATTTTCATAAAGATGCTAAAAAAATAGTTGTTTCGCATTTAAGAACTTATAAAGAAAGAAGCAAATCAGCCAAAACAAAAGCAAACTATCAAAATGATATCGAGAAAACAACACTCGGAGACATCAGCAGTCTTTCAGAATTAAAGGATAAACTCAACAAGGATTCTAAAAAAGCTAAAAAGAAAACAACTAAAAAAACAGTTGAAACAAAAGAAGAAAAAGCTGAAACTGAAACCGCTGCAGAAAAAGATGAAAAAAAAGAAGTTGCTGAAAAAACAAAGAAAAAAACAACCTCAAAAAAAGCAAAAGCAGATGATAAAGAAGCAAAACCTGCAAAAGATGATGCTCCTGCAGAAAAAGATGAAAAATAAAATAAGAATTAGCGAATGAAAGATTTTTATCTTTCATTCGTTTTTTGTATTTTTACACATAAATAATTAACAAATTATAATTATGGAAAAGAAATATGATGTAATAAAAAAAGATAATCATACGATTATTCAAGTTTTGGCAAAAAAACTTGATACCAGCATAGCTCCTTCATTTAAATCCGAATTAGTGATGATTGCAGGAAACGGTGAAAAAAATATGATTATTGATTTAAGTAATACAGAATATTGCGATTCATCAGGATTAAGTTCTATTTTAGTTGCAAATCGTTTGTGCAAAAATGCAAAAGGAAAATTTATTCTATCCGGTTTGCAAAATGCTGTCGAGCGGTTAATTACAATATCTCAATTAGATTCAGTTCTTGATATTGAAGAAAATTTAGAAAAAGCCGAACAAAAAATTAACACTGATAATTAATGCCTTTTGAAATTACTGTATTAGGAAGCAGTTCTGCTCTTCCTTCATATAATAAGTTCCCTTCCGCTCATGTAATAAATATACATGAGCGTTTTTTTTTGACAGATTGCGGAGAAGGAACTCAAATAAAACTAAGACAATATAAAATTAAAGTATCTAAAATTAACCATGTTTTTATCTCTCATCTTCACGGCGATCATTTTTTCGGCATTTTCGGGTTAATTTCATCTTTCAACCTTTTAGGAAGAAAAAATGACTTACACATATTCTCTCCCGGAGATTTAGAAAAAATAATATATACAGTAATTAAAAAAAACGATTTGAAATTTCAACTCTTCTTTCATCGTTTAAATACCGATACAAAAGAAACCGTTTACGAAAGCAAAAGGATTAAAATAAGCTGTTTCCCGTTAAATCACAGAATTGAAACTTATGGTTTTTTATTTGAAGAAAAGCAAAAAGAAAAAAATATCAAAAAAGAACTTATTCAAAAATACAAATTATCAATAAAAAATATTCTTGCTATAAAAACAGGAAATGACTTTATCACAAAAGAAGGAATCTGCATCAAAAATTCAGATTTAACTTTACCGGAAGAAAAACCGCGCTCATATGCCTATTGTTCTGATACAATGTATTTTACGCAAATAATTCAACATATAAAAAACGTCGATTTGTTATATCACGAAGCTACATTTACCGAAAAATTAAAAGAAACAGCCACAATAACAAAACATTCTACGGCTTCAGATGCCGCTAAAATTGCATTACAAGCTAATGTCGGAAGTTTATTAATCGGCCATTTCTCTTCAAGATATAAAAATGATACACCTCTGTATGATGAAGCAAAAAAAATATTTAAAAATACATTGATTGCTCAAGACGGATTAATAATTAAAATTCCCGTACAAGAAATTAAAGAAAATTTATAATTTTACATTTTAAATTTCTAAATAAATGAAAAATGAAAAAAATAATATTTACAATTGCAGCTTTTATGATAACTGCAAGTCTGTTTGCTCAAATCAAAACAGACAAGGCAAAATTTCAAGAATATAAACCGGGATTTTACCAAAACTCCATTTTGAAAGATGTGAGACATGTGAATGAAAGTTTGAAACCTAAAGAAGTTAAAAAACATTTTCAAATGGTTCAAACCGGATATAACATTCCGAATAAAGTAAGCGATTACAAAAGAGAATGGGCAAATCCCGTTATATCACAAGGAAATGCAGGAACTTGCTGGTGCTATTCTACAGTTTCTTTTTTAGAATCCGAAATTTACAGGCAAACCAAGAAAAAAGTCAAATTGTCCGAAATTTATACCGTTTATTGGGAATATGTTGAAAAAGCAAAAGAATATGTCAGAACCAGAGGAACAAGTAATTTCTCAGAAGGGTCAGAGGGAAATGCCGTAACAAGAGACTGGAAAAAATACGGAACAATGCCCTATTCTGTATATACCGGATTAATTAACGGCAGGAAATATCATTCTCATGCAAAAATGTTTAATGAAATGATAACATACCTGAAAGCAGTAAAAAAATCCGATGCTTGGAATGAAAAAGAAGTTGTTGAAACAATTAAAGCAATTATGAATTACAATATCGGAGAACCTCCGACATCTTTTATCGTTGACGGAAAAAAATACACACCGATTTCATATATGAAAAATTATTTAAAAATTAATCCTGATGATTATATCGAAATTTTATCATACGAACAAGAACCGTTCTGGCAAAAAGTAGAATATAAAGTCCCGGATAATTGGTGGCACAGTAAAGATTATTACAACATTCCTCTCGAAGACTTTATGAAAGTATTAAAAAAAGCCATCCGCAGCGGCTACACAATGAGTATCGGCGGTGATGTTTCAGAAGCCGGATTTTTAAGAAGCACACAAGCTGCAGTTATACCTTCTTTTGATATTCCCTATCAATACATTGACGATAATGCAAGACAATTCCGCTTTTCTAACGGCTCAACAACCGATGATCACGGAATGCACCTTGTGGGATATACCGAAAGAAACGGTATGGACTGGTATTTAATCAAAGATTCAAGTTCAGGGTCCAGAAATAACGACCCTAATGCTCCGGAATTCGGTTATTACTTCTTCCGCCAAGATTATGTAAAGTTGAAAATGATGGGCTTTACAATTAATAAAAATGCAGTAAAAGACATTTTAAAGAAATTTAAGTAAATACTAAAAACACAATAATCCTGTCAGGTTTTTAAAATCTGACAGGATTTATTTTATCCGAAGTAATGTTGTCAATCCTGATACCTATTTATAATTATGATGTGAGAGAATTTGTTTCACAACTGTACAATCAATCAATGCAGGAAAATATTAAATTTGAGATTATTCTCGCAGACGATGCTTCTGAAAATAAATACAGAAAAAAAAATTCGGAACTTACCGAACTCGAACAAGTTACATACATTCAACTTGAAAAGAATATCGGTCGTTCAAAAATCAGAAATTTTTTAGCAGAAAAAGCAAATTATAAAAACTTATTATTCGCGGATTGTGATATGCTGATAAAAAACAAGAATTTTATTAAATCATATATCAAAATCCATAACTCCGATTCAGTAATTTGCGGAGGAATTTGTTATCAAAAACAAGAACCAAAAAATAAGCAACTGTTGTTTAGATGGTATTACGGTATTAAAAGAGAAGAAAAATCTGCAAAAAAACGAAGTCTTAATCCATATTCCTCATTTATGTCCGGAAATTTTTTTATTTCTGAAAATATCTTCAGACAAATACAGTTTGATGAAAATATTTCAAAATACGGACACGAAGATACACTTTTCGGAATTGAATTACAACGGAGAAACATCACAATAATACATATCAACAACCCATTGATTCATAAAGGATTAGAAGATAATCAGACATTTATTAATAAAACAAAAACCGGAATTAAAAATTTAATTTATATTTCAAAAAATTATAATTATTCGGAATTACACAAAAATATTCAACTTTTGCAAACAGCACACAAGTTACAATTTTTCAAACCTCTTATTCTCTTTTTATTTTACCTATCTGAAAAAATAATTCTTAATATTTTAAAAAGCAACCATCCGAAACTGTTTCTTTTTGATTTTTATAAATTAGCTTATTTTTACAAAAAATCAGTTTAACTGTTAAAAAGTTTATTGTCGATTTGCAACCAAACGGCATATTTTTTGGTCTGCACATAAAATAAAGAAACCCGACTTTCGTTAATATAATAAAGAAAAAATGACACGAAAACTACTTTTGACATTCTTTGTAATAATGCTGTCAGGCATTTCACTATTTGCACAATGGGGCGGCAATAACAACAATTCAACATTAAGCTCAGGAAAAGATGCTGATGTAAAATGGGAAAAAAAAATTATTGATTTAGGAACCATAAAACAATATCACCCTGCCGAAGCAGTTTTTAAATTTACAAATATCGGCGGAAAACCCATTATTATAACAAATGCTAAAGGCTCTTGCGGATGTACGGATATTGATTATCCGAAAAAACCCGTATTGCCGGGTGAAACAACCGAAATTGTTGTTACTTATGATGCAGAATTACTCGGTGTCTTTAACAAAACGGTTACTCTTACTATGAATATTGAAAAAAGTTCTCAAATCCTTCATTTAAAAGGGACTGTTACAAAATAATTTTTTATATTGATAACTTTGCTATTTTTGTACAAATTAATTATTATATAAAATTTATTTGTATGAAAAAATCAGTACTATTTTTATTCACAGTTGTATTAGCAAGTTTCTCGGTAAGTTGCGGAGGAGGAAGCGGCAATTCGTTAGCTGATATGAAATTAACAGAATTGAACCTTACAGACAAAGGCATTCCGATTACCATTCAGGCTCCGGAAGGTGCAGAAATAAAAGACGGAATGTTTATGGGTGAATTCGGCGGAATTAAAATGCTTGATTATGAAATCGTAAAAGGTGAATTCGTTATAGAAGTATCGATGGATGATACAAAAGAAACAAGAACTGTTGAACAAATTGTTAATGATGCCGAAGAAACAGCTAAAACCGAAGAAGGTTTTGTCAAATTTGTTAAAAAAGAAACTAACGGTTTTATTTATAAAGTTAAAATTGATGATAATGAAGACTATAAATTTCATTATGTATTAATGAAAGACGGCAAGGCAATTGAGTTTACGGAAGGATTAAAACTGTTTACCGAATTTACTGAAAAAGATGCAGAAACACTTTATAATATTGCTGAAAATGCAAAATAATTAAAGAAACAATCACTCTTCATAAAGTCTCTGAGAAATCGGAGACTTTTTCATTTTATCGGATTAGACTTTACTTTAATATGTTTTTTGTCAGAAGAAATAAATCCGCAAGAAATATTCAATTTTGAATTTAATTCCTTTATACTTTGAGAATCAGTATCTTTACAAGCTTTCAAAATCAAATTGGCACTCATCTCGGCATCTTCCAAAGCATGATGATGTAAAAAAGAAAATCCGAAATATTTACCGATATTTCCCAAAGAATAACTTCCCAAGCCCTTCCAAGTTCTCCGTGCCACACGTAATGAACATGAATAACTAAACTCCGGATAATCTAATTTATAAGTATTTAAAACAGCTTTTAACACTCCGATGTCAAATTCGGCATTATGGGCTACAATTACAGAATTATCAAACAATAATTTTAATGATTTCCAATATCTGAAAAATTCAAGTTCATTTTCCACATCTCCGGGTTGAATTCCGTGAACTGAAATATTTTTATAATTAAATCGCAAATCAGGCGGTTTTATTAATCGATATTTTTTATCTGTAATTTTCCCGTTTTCAACAATAACAACACCAAGCGAACAAACACTTGCCGGATTCTCGTTTGCAGTTTCAAAATCAATTGCCTTAAAAGAAATGCCGTTCATAAAAAAATACTAAATTAGACACTTAACTAATATTGACATTTTTATTAATATCTGTTTCTATATTAAATTTCACACAAAAATATCTGTGAAACTCTGTGAGTTCTGTGTAAATACATCAATATTTTTAACAGTTTAACAATCATATTCAATATCAACTTAAGGTCTGATTCAAAAAAAGTAATTATATATCTTGATACAAAGATAAAATAAATGTATATTTGTATTGATTTTCAGAAAAAATGTAATCTTTTTTATTTTTTTTATGGAATTTAATCTATTAATTCATCTTTATTTAAAATTCAAAAATTTATTATTAATTTAAATATTAGAATCATGAAATTACAGAAACTTATTATGTTAACAATTGCCGTATTTGCTTTTAGTTTTATAAGCTACGGACAAGTAGAACCTGCAGAAGCCCCTATGTTCGGAAATGTCAGAGGCGTAAAATCATCTTTCAGTCACAATTTCGGAAAAGTAACCGGTACTGTTCAATCGTATAATTTTAAAATCAAAAATACCGGCTCAACTCCTTTACACATCATTGATATTAAATTACCCGAAAAAATTGGTGTTACAGTTGTTGATATGCACATTAAACCCGGTCAAGAAGGTGTAATAACTGCAACAGTTGATCCTACGGTAATGAATAAAGGTAAATTTGCCGAACAAATTATCATTACAACAAAACAAAAAGATAAAGGTATTACAACAACAAAAGAAATACCTTTTATTGTAGCAGGTGAAGTAAAATAATCAGATTTATTTCAATTTAAAAAGCAATAATCACTTATCAAAAGATATGAGGATTATTGTTTTTTTATTTTAAATGCGAATATTTTTAAAAATGAATTATTGCCGCAATCCGAAAAAAACTTAAAAAATAGTATTATATCTTTTTTCGATTTAAGAGAAATAAATAAATTTGCAAACCCGAATTCAAAGCCCGGATGGCGGAATTGGCAGACGCGCATGGTTGAGGGCCATGTTCCGAACTTTCGGAGTGCAAGTTCGATTCTTGTTCCGGGCACAAAGCTCTGCTTCAGGCAGGGCTTTTTTTATTTTTAATACGGAAATCGTTCAAGCATTAATATTATTGAAACTCCGAAAGCTGCTCCGGCTGTTATTAACGTTAAATCTCGTCTTTTTACTTTAAAAAAAGACACTAAAATTGTTGCAAAACTCAAATAACTGAGAACAATAATTATTTGTCCGAATTCTAAACCAATATTAAATGCAAATAACGGTGATACTATATTTTCTTCATTCCCGAGCAAATCTCTTAAATAATTAGAAAATCCCAAACCGTGAATTAAACCGAAAAACATTGCCAAAGCATATTTAAAATGATGTAATCTCTTATCATTAATATTTTCTTTATAAAAGAAATCCGAAAAAGCAGAAATAAATATTGTTACGGGAATTAAAAATTCAATTAAATCTGTCGGTATCTTAATAACACGTAAAGTTGCCAATGCTAATGTAAAAGAATGACCTATTGTAAAAGCAGTTACTAAAATAAGCACTTTCTTCCAATCTTTCAGCAGGTAAACCGCTGACAAAGCCATAAGAAATAAAATATGATCATAACCGTTTAAATCGGTTATATGTTCAATTCCCAAATGCAAGTACATCGAAAACATAATACTAAATTTACATAAATAAAATTAAACTGACAGCCATTACCATCATTCCTGCGATAAGACCGTAAATTGCAGAATGCGGTTGCCCGTATTCTCTTGCTGTCGGCAACAATTCATCCAAAGAAATAAAAACCATAATTCCGGCAACGGCAGCAAATAAAATTCCGAAAACCGTATCATTTAAAAAAGGCATTAAAATCGCAAAACCTATAATCGCACCCACGGGTTCGGCTAATCCGGATAAAAACGAATACCAAAAAGCCTTTTTCTTATTCCCGGTTGCATAATATAAAGGTATAGAAACGGCAATACCTTCAGGAATATTGTGAATGGCAACAGCAACAGCAATAGCAATTCCGAGTGCAGGGTCGGTTAAAGCAGCCGTAAAAGTAGCCAAACCTTCCGGAAAATTATGAATAGCAATGGCAACAGCCGAAAGCATACCCATTTTCAGCAGCTTCTTTTTTTTCATTGCTTCAACTTCATTCTCTACATTCTCAATTTTATGAATTTCATGCGGGTTTTCAAATTCAGGAATTAATTTATCAATAATTGCGATAATAAACATACCTCCGAAAAATCCGGCAATTGTGTACCAATTTCCTAATCGCTCCCCGTAAACTCCGGTTAAACTGATTTGTGCTTTTGAAAAAATCTCGACCATTGAAACATAAATCATAACACCGGCTGAGAACCCGAGAGATACCGATAAGAATTTCGTATTGGTTTTTTTTGCAAAAAATGCCAAAGCACTTCCTATGCCGGTAGATAAACCGGCAAAAAGTGTTAATAAAAATGCACGTAATATTACTTCTGTTGTCATAAATTTCTAATCAGCTAAATAATTCTTTCACTCTTTCAATCTGTTTATTAAGAGGTAAATACCCGTCAATTTTATAAATTTTATGACCGTCTTTTTCCATTTTTCGGAACCAAGTCATTTGGCGTTTTGAAAATTGATGTATTGCAGTTTCCAATTGGGAAAACATATCTTCATAAGTTATTTCACCGAGAACATATTCTGTAATAAATTTATATTCCAAACCGTAATATTTTAAAGTTTCCGCAGAAACCCCGCTTCCTATTAATCTCTCAACTTCCTCAATCATACCGCTTTGCAGTCGTTTTTTCAATCTTTGGCTTATTCTTTTTCGTCTCGAATTTCTGTCAAAAACAATTTGAATATTCAAACTTTTAATTTCAGGATAAGAAAAATCAATATCCTTATTTTTTTTATAATACAGAGCAATTTCAACCGCTCTTATCAGTCGTTTTCTGTTTGTAATATCGCTTCGGTTATGTAAATCCTTATTTTGTTTCAAAATATCAATCAACTCTTTGTCTGTTTGTTTTTCAAGTTGTTCTTTTAATTTCTCATTATGCGGAACATTAATTAATTTATATCCTTTTAAAACAGCATCAATATACATTCCGGTGCCTCCGCATAATATCGGTAATTTTCTTCTGTTTTTAATATCTGTATAAACGCTTAAAAAATCTTTTTGATATTCAAAAACATTATATTTAGTTCCGGCATCTGCAATATCAATTAAATGATAAGGTATTTGCTTATCGTTAATAATAAATTCTTCCAAATCTTTTCCGGTTCCTATATTCATTCCGCGATACACCTGCCTTGAATCGGCACTGATTATTTCGCCGTTAAACTCATAAGCCAAATTTGCCGCAAATGAAGTTTTTCCTCCGGCGGTAGCACCCATAACGGTAATAATATCAAATTTGTCGTTTTCCATAAATATGAAGAACAAAAATAAATACTTTTCAGTAATAATTTCATAAACTTTCGACTTTTCAAACTTTTAACTAATTTTGCGGCTTATGGCAAATTTTGTAAACATAAAAAATAAAAAAGCAAGACACGATTATGAACTTCTTGATAAATTTATTGCAGGAATTCAACTTTACGGAACAGAAATAAAATCAATACGTTCCGGCAAAGCAAGTATTAATGAAGCCTATTGTGTTTTACTTCCTATGCCCGGAAAGCCGAATAAAAAAGAGGTTTTTATAAAAATGCACATATCAGAATATTCTCACGGAACCTATGCAAACCATGACCCGAAACGCATCAGAAAATTGCTTTTAAGCAGGAAGGAAATAAATAAAATTGATAAAAAAATAAAATCAACTTCTCTCACACTCATCCCTACTCGACTGTTTATAAATGATAAAGGTTTGGCAAAATTAGAATTTCACATAGCTCGAGGAAAAAAATATCATGATAAACGCGAGACCTTAAAACAAAATGACGATAAACGCGAAATGGACAGACTTAAAAAAATGAGATTATAAATCACTTCAATGGAAAAGTACCTTTATCATCATAAACACACAACCCTTGAAATATAAAGATAATTGCATGAATAATACGTCCTACGAATGAAAACTTTTAACTGATTCAGCAATTAAATATTGTGCAGACCAATATAGTACGATGGTTGCTATTTTTGAAAATTCATAATCATAATAAAATTTTGTAAATGCAATATTAGTATCTGAAAAAACAAACAATACTGCTCCGATAAATGCAAATTTTGAAATATTCGAATAGTCCTTTTGCACATAAGAACGCCAAGCCATTGTAACAATAATGAAGATATAAACCATTACAGGCATTGTCATTTTTCCGGTATATTGAGAAAAAAACAGAGCTAATAAAATTGCTGCCGCATAAAAAGGAATCGAACTCAGCAATTTCAATTTTTTGTTTCTTTTAATAAAAGCTGTAATATAAAAAATATGAGCAATTAAAAATGCCGCCAAACCGAAAATAAATTTATCAATTACTTTCATTAAAAAAATATCACCTGCTAATGAAAAAATGAACCCTGCAAAAATTAATTTGGCATAAACAGAATTCGGTTTTATTAAAAAAATCAGAATTAATACCGGAATTGGTTTTGTAACAGTGCGTAATAAATCATTACCGGTATAAACTGCAAAACAAAAAATTAAAGCCGATATTACAAATAAACCCTTTAAAATATTTTTCATAACTTTTGAATTAATTTATTTCTCAAATATATAAAATTTGCAGAAACCGGCATAATAAGTATATTTGCATCCTTTAAACTTTAAATATATTAAAATGGAAAATAAAGAACATACTTGCATTGTATGTAAAAGAAATGAAAATGAAGTTCCTTTAATTTTAATGAAATATAAAGGACAAGATTTAAGAATATGTCCGCAACATGTTCCTGTATTAATACACGATCCTCAAAAATTGGTCGGGTTAGTAGAAGGTGCGGAAAATTTTACTGCCGGATAAATTATTTGTATTCAAAAAGATAAAGTTCGGAAAAGCCGGACTTTTTTTATTTTATTCTCCGATAATTTTCACCAGCACACGTTTTCTTCTTTTTCCGTCGAATTCGCCGTAAAAAATTTGCTCCCAAGGTCCGAAATCTAATTTACCGTCAGTAATTGCAACTACAACTTCTCTGCCCATAATTGTTCTTTTTAAGTGAGCATCCGCATTATCTTCAAATGTATTGTGATTATATTGCGAATACGGTTTTTCAGGAGCTAAGCCTTCAAGCCATTTTTCAAAATCTTTATGTAACCCGCTTTCATCATCATTAATAAATACACTTGCGGTTATGTGCATAGCATTTACCAATAATAAACCTTCTTTAATTCCGCTTTTTTGCAGTTCTTTTTCTATATCAGAAGTAATGTTAATTAATTGGCGTCTTTTAGTTGTATTAAACCAAAGCTCTTTTCTGTATGATTTCATTTTTAATTAAATATCAGATTTTAGGTATAACAAGAAAGAGAGGCTGTCTAAAAAGTCTCGTTGTGAATAATTTAATTAAAACAGAAAAACATAAAAGTTTTTTCGTCAGTTAGTAAAAAAATCACACCGAGACTATAATTCTATAAATAACGACTTTTCAGACAGCCTCTTTAAACTTAAAATAACCGGTTATTTTTTCTTATTTTGTTTTATTTCTTGGGCGTCTTCAATCTTTTCATTTTTTGAATTACCTTTCAAATAATTAGGAAGTTCCATCCCTGCCAACTTAAATAAATCTTCAAGCGGAGGAACCGCACCCATCATACCTTTCATAAAATTTGCCGTAGAACTGCTTCCGTCTCCGTCTCCGTTTCCGCTGTCCCAAACAGTTATTTTATCAATTTTAATATTTTTTATTGCTTCCACTTGTGTTTCAACCAATTCGGGGAGTCTTTCCGCAATCATCATTAATACGGCATCACGTGCATTTTCTCCGGCAGATTCAACCATTAATTTATAACCGGCAGCTTGTTTGCTTAAAATTTCATAAGTTCCGCGAGCTTCAGCTTCCATTTCAAGGAATATGGCATCGGCTTCACCTTTTGCTATACGTCTTTGTTTTTCGGCTTCGGCATCGGCTTCAATAATTTTCTTTTGTTTTTCAATTTCGGCAGGAATTAGAATATTTGCTTTTTGCGTAGCAGCTTCTCTCTCGGCTCTTTTGAGCTCAGCTTCTTTTTCCGCAAGATATGCAGCTTCTTTTGCCTGTGCTTCATTCACTTTTTCAGCTGTAACAGAAATTTTTTCAGCTTCAGCTTCTTTTTTCATTCTTTCGGCATCGGATAATGCAATTGATATTTTAGCTGTATTTTCGCCTTCAATAGCTTTAGCATTAGCTGCTGCAACATTTGTTCTTTGTTTTTGGGTTGCAATTGCTTCTCCGATTTCAGCTTGAGAATTTGCGTCTGCAACTTTAATACGTTGATCCATTTCTGCATTTGCTCTGCCGATTTCTCCGTCTCTGTTCTTTTCTGCGACTTGTCTTTTAGCTTCATTTACGGCACCGGCAGTAGCTTCTTTCCCCAAAGCTTCAATATACCCGGCATCATCAGTAATATCAGTAACATTCACATTAATTAATTTCAAACCTATTTTTCTTAATTCGTGTTCAACACTGGTAGAAACATTTGTTAAAAACTTTTCTCTGTCGGCATTAATTTCTTCAATATCCATTGTAGCGATAACAACTCTCAATTGTCCGAAAATAATGTCAGCAGCTAAATGACGAATTTCTGCCTGTGTAAGACCGAGCAAACGTTCAGCTGCATTTTGCATAACTCCCGGATCTGTATAAATAGCTACCATAAAACGAGAAGGTACATTTACACGAATGTTTTGTTTACTTAAAGCATTTTCTAAACCGATTTCAATAGGAATAGGTGTTAAATCCAAAAATTCATAATCTTGAATAATCGGAATGATAAATGCCGCTCCGCCGTGCACACATTTTGCAGTTCGTCCTGAATTGCCGATTTTTCCGTAAACAACAAGTATTCTGTCTGAAGGACATCGTTTATAACGTTTTACCAAAAAGGCAAACATTCCTAAAAGTAAAAAAACTAATAAAATAATCAGTACTGCTGCTGCTCCCATAATGTATAAATTTAACAGATTAATTAATAATTAAATGATTTAATGTGTCAGCGTTTTCGCTTAACAACTAATGTATCGTTAACAACTTCAATAACTTCAACAAAACTGCCGGTTTTAATATCTTCGGTATCTTCTGTAACCGCATCTAATGTTTTATATCCCTCTTGAATAATAATTTGGACTTTCCCGTTTCCTTTCTTTTTTGCGGGAATGGTTAAATACACCTCAGCTTCTTTTCCGAGAGCATTTTCCATTACTAATGTACCGCTGGACTGAAGTTTTAACAACATAAAAAATATCCAAGCGGTAAAAAGCATCATAATTAAACCGAGAGCAAGTGAAATTCCCGAAACACCCCACCACACATGCATTCCTCTGTCAATTGCAGCTAAACCGCCCCAACCGTAAAACATCAAAAATGCTAATATACTTTTAACGGAAAAAATATGCATGCCGGCATCTTGATCTCCGCTGAAATCACCATTATGATCTGCGGAAGTGTCTAAATCGGAATCAACTCCTGCCGTTAAAGAAATTATTAGTTGAATGACAAAAATAGTTGTTGAAGGCAGTGCAATTGCCCAATGTATTTTTTGAAGTGATGATAACGCATCCCACCAAGAAGATATTTCCATAACAAAATTATAATAAGAAACCAAATATATGACAATTAATTATGATATCCTAAAAAAAAGACCCGCTAATGCGAGTCTTAATTAAAATTATATTAAGATTTAATTTTTTTCTTCTTTTTGTTGTTTATAAAGCTTCCTTGCACCGTATGTTGCTCCGGCAGCAATTAATAAAAACAAACCTCCGTCTATCGGAATATCCTGCGGCGGCGGCGGCGGCGGTTGAGCTGCAGCATCTTTAACAAGTCCCGGTAAAACTAATAATGTAAAAACAATAGTAATTGTGAGTAAAATCTTTTTCATAAAATCTAAATTAAAAATTCGTAGTTTACAGATTAGGCAGTTTTTATGGGAAAACGATATTTTTATAAAATTATTATATGCAAATTAAAACGTAAAAAATTTAATATCAAAATTTTTGTTTATATTTTTATAAAAAATTACTGAACAATAATTAAATTTAATACTTTTAAGACGTACAAATATATAATTATTTATTAAAATTATGTATAATTTTTTGATAAAATGCAGTATATCGAAGATAAAAAAGAACAGCTATGTATAAAAAGAACAGTATTCATACCAACGTCGCCTTTTCCGCCATTAAAGAGTTTCTTATCACAAATTCGACTCAAAGGATTGAAAATAAGAAAGTTCCGAATGAACTTTCTTACAAAGCAGCGTGTTTTGTTACTCTTAAAACAGATATTGATAAATTGAGAGGTTGCATCGGTACGTTAAAGCCTGTATATAAAAATTTATATACAGAAATTATTAAAAATGCCGTAGCTTCAGCTTTTCGAGATAATAGATTTTATCCTCTTACTTCAGAAGAACTTAACAGTATTATCATAACTGTTGAAGTATTATTTCCGCCGGAAAAAATTGAAGATATTTCTATGTTAAATCCTAAAATTTACGGTGCAATTGTATCAGATAAATTCGGAAGACGCGGAGTTTTACTGCCTGGTATTGAAGGAATTGATACTGTTGAAAACCAGATACAAATTATAAAACACAAAGCAAATATTATACAAAAAACTAATACTAATTTAACTTTTTATAGATTTAAAACAGAAAAATTTCATTAAATATATCTTAAGCAGTTAAAAAATTATTAATACATCTTCTGTTTTTTGTTAATTACATCAAATTTACGAATCGGATTACAGAACCAAAAAGAAAAAATTAAATAAATTTAAGCTTTCGGTTTTTTTATATTTTCTTTGTATTGTTATAAATTAAATAAAAAAGCATATGAAACGATTATTATTGATAATAACGATTATTTTAAGTTCTGTTCTTTTTGCTGTTTCTCAAAAAAAGCAACTGACAATTGAAGATGCGGTAACAGGACAATGGCGTCAATTATACCCGAAACATATTCAGGGAATAAAGCCCTATTCAGATAATGATTTCACTTATGTAACAAATTATAAGGAAATCCATTTGATGAATAAAAACGGGAAAGACATCAAAATGATTACCGATTTGAAAGAACTTAATTCGGCATTAAAAGAAACCGGACATAAAGAGATGAAATTCTTTCCGTATTGGAATTACAAGTGGACAGATGCACAACATTTAAATTTTATAACCGACAGTATATTTTATGTTTACAATATTCAAAATAAAAAAATTGAAACTGATGTTCTGCTTCCGAAAAATTCAAAAAACATAACTGTTTGTTATAAAAATGATTACGTAGCTTTTACAATTAAAAATAATTTATATTTTTCCGATGAAAAATCCAAAACAGTTCAAATTACTTTTGATGAGAACAAAGGAATTGTAAACGGCAGCAATTATGTTCACAGACAGGAATTCGGTATAAATAAAGGAATTTTTTGGTCTCCGAAAGGAAATGCAATCGCCTTCTACAGAAAAGATGAGACTATGGTTGCAGATTATCCTTTGGTGGATATTTCAACTCGTATTGCAACCGTTAAAAATATCAAATACCCGATGATTGGTGAAAAAAGCGAAGAAGTTACACTCGGAATTTACAATTTAAAAACCGGAAAAACAGTTTTTTGTAATGTAAAAGATTTTACCAACGAGCATTATCTCACAAGTATCACTTGGCGTCCCGACGGAAAATATATTTTTATCGGTGTGCTTAACAGAGAACAAAATCATTTAAAAATGAATATGTATAATGCTTCAACCGGGGCATTTGTAAAAACTTTATTTGAAGAAAGAAACGACCGCTATGTTGAACCCGAGCATCCGCTTTATTTTTTACCAAACAGTAATGACGAATTCTTATACTACAGTGAAAGAGATGGTTATGACCACTTATATCTTTACAATACAGATGGAAAATTATTAAAACAAGTTACAAAAGGAAATTGGGTTGTACTGGATTTTAAAGGTTTCGATAAAAAAGGAAAAAATATTTTTATTACTTCAACAGAAGAAAGTCCTATTGAAAAACAATTATATAAAGTAAATATCAATACCGGAAAAATACTAAAATTAACAACGAATAAAGGAACTCACACAATTATTCTTTCAAATTCAAGAAAATATTTCTTTGATTCTTATTCAAATACTAAAGTTGCAAATAATAACAGAATTTGTGATGACAAAGGAAAAATTGTTCAGAATATTTTAAACGCAAAAGACCCGCTGAATGAATACGACTTAGGCAAAATGTCAATAGGAACAATAAAAGCAGCCGACGGAAAAACAGATTTATATTACAGATTAATAACACCGCCTAATTTCGATCCTAAAAAGAAATATCCTGTTGTTGTTTATGTTTACGGCGGGCCTCATGCCCAATTAGTTACAAATTCACGTCTCGGAGGTGCAAGATTATGGAATTATTATATGGCACAAAAAGGATATATTATGTTTACACTTGATAACAGAGGTTCTGCAAACAGGGGTTTTGCATTTGAAAGTATTATTCACCGACAATGCGGGCAAGAAGAAATGAAAGACCAAATGAAAGGTATCGAATTTATTAAAAAATTACCCTATGTTGATGCCGACAGAATAGGAGTTCATGGCTGGAGTTACGGCGGATTTATGACAGTCTCTTTAATCACAAATTATCCGGAAACATTTAAAGTTGCCGTTGCAGGCGGTCCTGTTATTGATTGGAAATATTACGAAGTTATGTACGGAGAACGCTATATGGACACCCCGAAAGAAAATCCGGAAGGGTTTAAAAAAACAAGTTTATTAAATAAAGCAAAAGATTTAAAAGGCAGATTATTAATAATACACGGCTATGTCGATCCGGTGGTTGTTCCGCAAAACAGTTTGGATTTTATTCGTTCCTGTATAAAAGCAGGTACCGATATTGATTATTTTTTATATCCCGAAAGCGAACATAATATGAGAGGTAAAAAACGTGTGCATTTAATGAAAAAAATAACGCGATATTTTGATGATTATTTGTAAATTAATAATTCGCCGAAGTTGATGTCTTTAAGAAAAACTTCGACAAAAATAAATAGGGCTTGCTGAAAAGCTCACAGGTGCATTAGATTTCAAGTTTCTCGTTTGAAGTCGTATATAAATACTGTGAAATAAGAGAAATTTGAAAGATGGTGTGCCTGCGGGAAGCTAAAATATTTTACACAAGTGCAAGGAAATAGGGTGAAATGAATTAAAAACCTTGCACTTGCATATGTAAATAACCTTATAAGTAACTGAAACACAAATATATTAGCATTTTTCAGCAAGCCCTAAATAACCAAATAAAAAAGAGAGTTTCATTACAAAACTCTCTTTTTTTATAATCGTTAAGAATATATTTAGAATCTTTTTTCTTTAATTCTGGCTTTTTTACCTGTCAGTTTTCTGAAATAATAAATTCTTGCTCTTCGGACTTTTCCTTTTTTATTAACAACAATTTTATCAATCAACGGAGAATAAAGCGGGAAAATTCTTTCGATACCGACTCCTCCTGTTGATTTTCTTACGGTAAAAGTTTTTGTGGTTCCTTCACCTTTTTTTTGAATAACAACACCTCTGTAATCTTGTATTCTTTCTTTTTCGCCTTCTTTAATTTTATAACTTACGGTTATCGTATCCCCTGCTCCGAATTCGGGAAAATCAATTTCTTTTGCAAATGCCGTTTCAACTACTTTTAATAAATCCATCTCTGTGTATATTTTGTATTTCTTTAAAATTGAGGACGCAAAAATATAATAAATTTATTTACCGGCAATTAATTACGCCTCTTTTTTTCTTTTTATTCCGTAAAAACGTATTGAATAATATTTGCCCCTGCTTCTAATGCCTGCAAATGCTTTTCTACAGGGTCATGATATACTTCGGTATCTTCCCATCCGTTACCCAAATCACATTCATAAGTATAAAGTAAAACAAGTCGGTTATCAAAAAAAATACCGAATGCCTGCGGACGTTTTCCGTTGTGTTTATGAATTTTAGGCAAACCGTTCGGGAAATCATATTTTTGATGAAATATCGGGTGCGAATACGGCAATTCAACAAGCCGCCGATCGGGAAACAATTTTCTGATTTCTCTGCGAATATATTTATCCATTCCGTAATTGTCATCAATATGCAAAAAACCGCCGCCGAGAAGATATGTTCTTAAGTTTTTTTGTTCTTCAACAGAAAAAATAACATTCCCATGCCCTGTCATATGCAAAAAAGGATAATTAAAAATTTCGGGACTGCCGACTTCAACCGTTGCCGGTTCCGAGTTTATTGAAGTATGAAGATTTTTATTGCAAAATTCAATTAAATTTGGTAAAGACGTAGGATTTGCATACCAATCGCCGCCGCCGTTATATTTTAATCGGGCAATTTGATATGAACTTTGAGCCGAAAGCACAAAAAAACTAAAAAAACTAAAAAATAAGATTGATAAAATTTTCTTAATAAACATACTCAAAACTTTTAACTTTCTCCTTTTAACTAATAACGAACTCTACACATTCATAAAATCAATAATCTGGCAAGCAACAATTCCGGCTGTTTCGGTTCGTAAACGAGCATCCGACAAACTTATCTCCGCAAAACCTTTTGATACAGCCTGTTTCACCTCATCTTTCGAGAAATCCCCTTCGGGACCTATTAAAATTAAAACATTTTTCCCTTTTTCGTAAACTTCTTTTATATGCTTTTTAGTATCCGAATCGTAACAATGTGCAATATATTTTTGTCCTTCAAAATCAGAATTAATAATATCTTTAAAAGTAACAAGTTTTTGAAGAACCGGTTTAAAGAACGCTTTCGATTGCTTAGTTGCCGATATAATTACTTTTTCGAGCCGTTCGGGTTTAACAGTTTTTCTTTCCGAATAACGACTGATAAACGGTATAATTTCATCAACGCCTATTTCTGTTGCTTTTTCAAGAAAAAACTCAAAACGACTGATATTTTTTGTAGGAGCAACAGCTATTTGAAAACAATATTCTTTTCGTCTTTCTTTTTCTTGAATATCAACCACCTTAACCGAACATTTTTTAGGATTATCATCCGTAATTTCGGTTACAAACAATTTACCCTTTCCGTTAATCAGTTGTATTTTATCTCCGTTTTTTAATCTTAACACTTTTATGCAATGTTTTGATTCTTCCTGCGAAAGTGTATATGTATTGCTTAATATGTCGGGGGTGTAAAAAATGTGCATCAAAAATTATTATAATTGCAAAAATACTTTAATTTCGTTATTGAAAAAACTGTTGAATGACAAAAATAGGATTACTATTCAATACTCTTACCGGTAATTGTTTGCAATGGCGTAAATTAGACTACATTCATCAAAATCCGGTTAAAGAATTGATTGTAGAGCATCCGGAAGAATATTTATATTCAAGTGCAAGAAATTATGCCGGTTTAGATGCAGTTTTAGATATTGAAATGTTAAATTTGCCATGGAAAACGTACAATTAGTTAAATATTTGGAAAGTAACTTGTCCGTTTATCAACGGATAGTAGTTGAAAACTACTGTTATGAAAAATCGAAGTTGCAAACTTCGCCTATCGAGGGGGGATTTATACGAACATTTTAAATAATTGAATTATGAAATATATTATTGTTATAGCTTTTACTTTTATTACTTTAAAAGCAATTAGTCAACAAGATTCTATTTACAATTTTGTAAAACAAGATTTTGATAAAATTATTCAATATGAAAAGAAACATGAAACAGTTGTCGAATTTTATAAAAACAGGAAGTTTTATTATACTGATAGTATAAAACAAACATATTTAGTAAACATAATTACTAATAGTAATTATGGGGCTAGTTTTAATGGTGTCAATAAATTAATATATATTGGAGAAAACAGCCCTTTCAAAACAAACAGGAAAAAAATCTTAAATCATTTATTAAATGTTTGTAGATACCCAGAAAGAGATGTTGGAGAAGTTTATGATTTTAAACCAGAAGATTTTGACAGTACTGCAAGGCAAAGAATTGTTCAATTAATAAACGGAAGATATTCCAATGAAGAAAATATAATCATTCACAATTACAGAAAAAATGATTATATAAAACATTTTGATAATCAATTTATAGAATATAGAATTGATAATGTTATTAAGAAAACAAATAAATCAAGAAAAGAAATAAGAGATAGTATTTTAGAATATGAATTAAATTTGAGGTTTGGAGATACACTTAAAATTGTTAGATACCCAAAATCTCTTTTTGATATTGCTGGAAAATTTTATATTTATGAGGCTATTCCTGAATTAGAATTGTTATTAAAAAAACTCGAAAAAAATAATAAAAAGTATAATGATAAAATATTTACAATAAAAAAAGCACTGGCAAGGCTTGGCAATGAAGAATATGCTAATCAAGTTACAGATTCATTAATAAATTTTATAAAAACTGTTGATATAGGCATTTCAAATTATGATGAGATATTATATACAGCATCATATATTTGTAATAATAAATCTGCAGAGGTATATAAAGCAATATTACAATCAAACTATAAATACATTTGTTTGTATG
>JAJRUH010000062.1 GCA_024277895.1 Bacteroidota bacterium
CCGGAGCTATTGCAGTATTACATACAAATTCAAGAGAGTTAAATTTTCATCCTCATCTTCATTTGCTTTTGCCGGCTGCTGCCATAGAGAAAACTAAAAAGTTATGGTCAAAGAAAAAGAGCAAATACTTATTTAATCATAAAGCCTTAGCAAAAGTATTTAGAGCAAAAATGATAGATGCTTTCAATAGTAACAACTTAAATTTACCTTCGAATTATCCCCAAAAGTGGGTGGTCAATTGTAAGTATGTTGGAAAAGGCAGAAAAGCATTACTCTATTTGAGCCGATATTTGTATCGGGGGGTTATTAGAGAAAATGATATTCTTTCTTGTAAAAACGGAAAAGTTACCTTCGGTTATAAAAACAGTAAAACCAATAGATATCATACCAAAACTGTGTCGGCAGTTTATTTTTTGTGGCTTGTTTTTCAGCATATTTTGCCTCGTGGGTTCAGACGTTCCAGAAATTATGGCTTCTTACATCCAAATAGTAAAAATCTAATTAAAATATTACAATGGATATTTCGATCCGACAGCTCCTATGGTAAAGATTTCGAGATTAAAACTCGTAAGAAGATTATTTGTCCTTGCTGTGGGGCTTTTATGAAAATTGTTAAAACCAGACTGCTCTATTTTGATATGCTGGTCCCTACATAAAATAAATCTTATTTTTTCTATTGTTCTTTGTAATACTATAATGTAACTCGAGAATAACAATGCAATTTTGATCATCGGGATAAGTATGCCCAAAATAGTACCAAAACAACCTAAATTATATAACAAAGCTTTGAAAACAGTTTTTCTAAATTTATTTTATATCACCTGCCCTATTAAAATGTGAGCTTTTAATAGATAAAGGCTTATCATACTAAAAGATATTTTCATATACACTACTCAAAATTAAAAGTAACCGGGCTTGTCCAACCATCGGTTCAGATTGTGGTTCGCAAAAAACGCTCTCACAATCTAACCTTATTCGTTATGTGGACTTTTAGAACCAATTTATACGGTAATTATCCTTTATTTCCTTAATTTTATTGTAAGTAAGATTACTTCTAAAAAGAAAAGTTCGTTCTCCTTTTTCGTTTGTTTCTCGAATCTCAATATTTGTTTTGTATAATCTTTTTAATAATTCAACAAATTTAATTTTTTCGTTTTTGTTACGTAAATATATCCAAAAGCTAAATTTTGTTTCCGGTTTTTGAAAAGTCAATTTTAGAATGCTATTTGCTCCTATTATTGAACCATTAGGATAAAATTGTTTATGGGAAATGTGAAGCGAAGAAAATTCATCAAGATTATAGTGGTTACAATTTCCATCTAAATTCAATGAAAATTCATTTTCAGAAATATTAATCTTGCCGATTTTTGAATATTTAAGCTTATCAAAAATGATAATAAAAACAATCATAACGGTGGAAGCTAATAACGAATAAAATAATTTAAGATTACCGAAAAGTGAAAAAAGCATTAGTATTAAAGAAAGAATAACGAAAATGGTTAGTACAAAACGGAACTTACCATATTTTTCTATTTTTACGATTTCAAAAGTCATTTTATTTTATTCCTCAATATAATTATAATAATTATAAATTGGATTGTTATGAAAATAAGCACTATACCTAAATTCATAACTTAATAATTGAATTACTTGCTTTATATAAGAATATTTATAAGAAATATTTATATTACAGACTGTCCAGTTTAACATTTAAAATATCATCCTCATCTTTATTTTTACATCCACATAACGGCGTTGCCGCTAAACCGTCCGCCGAGCACATCAATGCGGCTTAAAAACTACAACCATTTATTTATAAAAATATTTAATTAACGCTGCAATGTTAAACACTAATGCCTAACGAATAACGAAAACCCAAAAAACACACACTTACCTGCCGCCGTTTCGGCGGTCGGTTTTGAGCGGCTGGTTATATTAAAGCCCGGACATTTATTATATACGCCTTCAACTTCATTGATAACCGCTTAAGCTCACTATTTTTTTAGGCAATAAATCTCCGGAGCATTTTCGACATAATATTTTCAGCTGTTTTTCTATTTTGTTTATAATTTCGGAACTCTTTTCCATCAGTTCTGATAGCTCCGATTCTAAAGCATCGCTTATTATTTTTATTGCATCGGCTTTCCGGTTTGATGAAAATATTCCGCCGTATCTTATCTTTCTAAATCCATTAGGAAGTATGTGCAGCAAAAACCTTCTTATAAATTCCTTATCTGTTAGTGAAAGTGTTTTTTTTATTGGAACTCCTTTTGAGTTTTTATCCTTGTAATCATAATACTCAAAACTAACTTTCCCGTTGCTATAACTTATTATTCTATGGTTCGATATGGCAACCTTGTGCGTGTATCTTGATATATATTCCAACACTTTTCCGGACTGTGCAAATGGCTTCTTACTGTAACTTACCCACTCTTTACGGCTCAATAAATAGAGGAAATTATTGAACGATTCTTCTGTTGATATGCTCTCTAATATCCCCGGAAACCTCAGTTCTCCTTTTATATACTTCTTTTTAAGCGCATCTATAAATTTACCCATAATCACTTTTGACATTGCTTTTACCGGAAAAATGAAATCTTTATAATATGGAAGTTTCTTATAAATGCCGTCTTTTATTCCGACGTCTGATACAATAAAATGAATATGAGGGTGATAGTTCATCTTCTGTCCCCAAGTATGAAGCAATCCGATAAAACCTATCTCCCCGCCAAAATATTTAGGGTCTTTTGCAAACGTATTAAGAACGTCAAAACTTGACTTGAAAAATATATCATAAAGTAGTTTCGGATTACAAATTGCCAGATTGTGTAATTCCGAGGGCATGGTAAATACTATGTGATAATATGGCAATGGCGGATAATCTTCCAATATTCTTTTTAACCATTTCAATTTTTTATTATTGTTGCATCTGTTACAATGTCTGTCTCGGCAAGGCTGCTTCTTTATCTCTGAATAATCGCAATCCGGATTACTGCACTCGAAGATAATTTGAGATGAGTTTTCCGAAAAACAGTTGATGATTTTATTTACTACCCTTAGCTGCTTATATGAAAGTTTGTGCGTTTGAAGATACTTACCGATACTGCCGGATAATATATCAGATACTCTTACCATAACTGTACAATTTAACATTAATTTTGCATAATCTCAAAGAACACTGCCCGATAGGGCTTAATATAACATATTAATAACCCGCAATCATATCCCCATTATTTTGGGCATATACTGCAATTCCGATAGCAATATATTGAAAAACACACTTTTATCAAAAATAAATATTCTCTAATTCACCTAATCGAAATAAGTTAAGCTGTCTTTTGTTTTTTGCTTTAGTCCCGTAATTTTTTATCTTGCAAGATAGCATTATTAATTAAAACGCAGGATAGCATGTCAAAACTCTTAAACCGAGTTCGTGATGAAATAAAAAAAAGAAACTACAGCGTCAAAACCGGCGAGGCTTACGTTCTTTGGATAAAAAGATTCATAATTTTCAACGGTAAAAAACACCCCAAAGATATGAACGAAACCCATATACAGAAATATTTGGATCATCTTACCCTGCAAAAGGATTACAGCCCGTCAACGCAGAGCGTCGCTCTTAATTCCATTCTGTTTTTATATAAGTATGTGGTTAAAAAAAACATAGGTGATTTTAGTTCGTTTGTAAAAGCCAAAAGAAAAAATTTTATTCCCGTGGTTTTATCCAAAAACGAAGTTCAACTCCTTTTTGCCGAAATGAACGGCGAACCCCTCCTTATTGCCAAACTTCTCTATGGCTCGGGATTGAGATTAATGGAAGCGCTGCGTTTAAGAATTAAAGACCTTGATCTTGAACAAAACCTGCTTATTGTTAGAGACGGAAAAGGGCAAAAGGATAGAACAACATTGGTTCCCGGCTCCATTAAAACGGAGTTAATGCAGCAAGTGGAAAAAAGAAAGAATGAACACTTAAAAGATCTGGAAAAAAACAGGGGATACACAACTCTGCCCCATTCGCTGCATAAAAAATATCCGAACGCGTCAAAAGAATTCGGCTGGCAGTATTTATTTGCATCATCCCGTTTTATTAGAGACAAAAACGGTAACATCTGCCGTCATCATATTTATGATTCAACTATTCAGCGCGCCATAAATAAAGCTATGAAAAAAACCGGTATTAACAAGCATATTACCCCGCATACGCTTAGGCATTCCTTTGCAACTCACTTGCTCGAAAACGGTTACGACATTCGAACCGTGCAGGAGTTATTGGGTCATAAATCCGTTAAAACAACTATGATTTATACGCATGTTATGAATAAGGGCGGACTTGGCGTAATCAGCCCATTGGATTGACAAACTCCTAAACGGCGCGGAACTCTCCTTATTCCGAAACAATTCTTTCAACTTAACCGTATCGGCAACTACTCCAAAGCTTCACTTTTTTGTTTCCTCTAATTACAATCTTTGCTCATGATTATTTTTTTAGTACGCATTGCAGTAAGAGTATGGGATTTATCACATTATTTGTCGTGTTACAACTTCCCCCTTCTTAATATTTCTAAATTCCAAAGTTTACCGTCTTCCCCCTCCCTTTTTAAGGGAAGGGCAGAGAAAAAATATTAGAAAATTTAAAAGCCCCGCCCTTCAGGAAGGGAGGGGTTTGGGGTGGGTTGGGAAAAAAGATTAGTGATAGAAAAAATAAAAAAATACATTAACAACCCATCCACCCCCGCCCTATTCCGCAATACCGTTAGCCACCCTATCAAGATCACTCGGTTTTTCAACGTAAAAACCGTTTATAACGTACGCGCTTGATTGAGTATCTTTCAGAATAAAATTCGCTCCTTCGTCAGGCGCAAAATTAAACCGGGCTAATTTTGAGCGGGCAATATTAATCGGTGCGTCGAAAAATGCGCCTTTGAAATCAGCCGAGTGAATAAACAAGGAACCCGTTTTGATGATATTGAATATTTCCTCATAATTATAATTCAAGCCGTGTTCATTCCCGCTGATATGAACTCCGGGTGTGGTTATAACTTTTCCTCCGGCGTTAACTTCCTCAAAACCGAAAGTGTGTGAGAGGTCTCCTATTGCGGAAATTTTACTTTTTATATAAGTTGCTCCCGCACTCCGGTCGTAATGTTCATTCCTGTCTATCCCGATATCAACTCCGTAG
>JAJRUH010000063.1 GCA_024277895.1 Bacteroidota bacterium
GACTAATACTGAAAGCAGTTCTTAAAACTAGCAAGCCCTTAAGTTCACCCCATTCTTTTTTTTTAGTTATTAACAAAATTACAATTATTAACAAAGAAAAAAGTAACAAAAAAGAAAATTCATCATCATTATCATATATTTTTAAATTATACTTTTTTCTTTAAAAATAACTTTACAAATCTAAAGGCAAGCCCTAACTTATATCTGTTAAGCCCGAAATTATAATTCCGAACAGTAATACCAAGCCTGCATTTTATAAATTCATATCTTTTATAATGAATTATTAACAAATTTTTATTTTATAAACCGGTTTTATTTATTCAAATTACAAAAAGTAATTAATTTGATTATTAACTTGTTGCAATAATTTCTTTAAACAGTCTTTCTTCAATGTTTCTCTTACATTTCCGTATTTTTCAATAATTGTTAAAATTAACTTTTGGAAATAATCGGAAATATTATGTATTTCGCAAGTTGAATAAAAAAGTCTTTTTGAAAAAAATAAATTTTGCTGAAAATATGGATAGTAATAAGACAGCCGTATATTCCGAAGATACGATAAAAACCCTTGAATGGAAAGAACACATTCGAAAACGCCCCGGTATGTACATCGGAAAGTTGGGTGACGGCTCTTCTTCCGACGACGGAATATATGTGTTGATAAAAGAAGTATTAGATAATTCCGTTGATGAATATATGATGGGATTCGGAAAGAAAATCGAAATAAAAAATGAGTTGGGAATAATAACTGTCAGAGATTACGGCAGAGGAATCCCCTTAACAAAAGTTCTTGATGTTTCTTCAAAAATGAATACCGGAGCCAAATACGATTCTAAAGTATTTAAAAAATCCGTCGGTTTAAACGGTGTCGGAATTAAAGCTGTTAATGCTTTGTCAGAAACTTTTATAATACGTTCGTTTCGAGACGGTGAAATGAAAGAAATCGAATATTCCGAAGGCAAAATTATTGAAGATAAAAAAATTCAAAAATCAACCGAAAAAAACGGAACAGAAATAATATTTAAGCCTGATAATCAGCTCTTTAATTCATATCATTACTTGGATGATTTTATTGAAGCCATGCTGAAGAATTATGTTTACCTGAATTCCGGATTAACCGTAAAATATAATGATAAATCCTATTATTCAAAAAACGGTTTGCTTGATTTACTGAATGATAACATCAAAGAAGAGCAACAAAGATACCCTATTATTCATTTGAAAGGCGAGGATATTGAAATTGCTTTAACTCATACCAACCAATACGGCGAAGAATATTTTACTTTTGTAAACGGGCAACATACTTCGCAAGGCGGTATGCATCTGTTAGCTTTCAGAGAAGCAATTGTAAAAACTGTCAGAGAGTTTTATAAAAAAAACATTGATTTTTCAGATATCAGAACAGGTATTGCTGCAGCTGTAAGTATTAAAGTGGAAGAACCTGTTTTTGAATCGCAAACAAAAACAAAACTCGGTTCTAAAAATATTGCACCCGACGGCCCTTCAATTCGCTCGTTTATAATGGATTTCGTTACAAAAGAACTTGAATTATTTTTGCATAAAAATACCGACACGGCTGATGCCCTTTGGCGAAAAATTCAGGAATCTGAAAAAGAAAGAAAAGAAATTTCGGGAATTAAACAATTAGCTCGTAAGCGGGCAAAAAATGTTAAAGTTCATAATAAAAAACTGAGAGATTGCCGTGTTCATTTCAATAAAAATAAAGAAAATGCCGAAGAATCAACCTTATTTATTACCGAAGGCGACTCGGCAAGCGGTTCTATAACCAAATCTCGAGATGTTAATACACAAGCTGTTTTCAGTTTGAAAGGAAAACCCTTAAATACCTACGGTAAATCAAAAAAAATTGTGTATGAAAACGAAGAATTTAACTTAATTCAAGCAGCTTTGAATATTGAAGACGGCATGGAAGGATTGCGATATAATAAAATCGTTATTGCTACTGATGCCGATGTTGACGGGATGCACATACGTTTATTACTGATTACTTTTTTCTTAAAGTTTTTTCCCGATGTGATAAAAAATAAACATTTATTTATACTGCAAACTCCGCTTTTCCGTGTTCGGAATAAAAAAGATACCGTTTATTGTTACTCAGATAAAGAACGTGAAGCTGCAATGAAAAAACTCGGAAAAAATCATGAAATTACGCGTTTCAAAGGTTTGGGAGAAATTTCACCGAATGAATTTAAGCATTTTATCGGGAAAAGTATAAGACTTGACCCCGTTCTTATAAACAAAGAAGAATCAATTACGGCAATGTTGGATTTTTATATGGGTAAGAATACACCTGAAAGACAAGAATTTATTCTGGAAAATTTACGAGATGAAGATGAAGTTTTGTAGTCGAGAGTCGAAGTTCATAAAGTAAAAGTATATAAAATTATAAGGAAAGTTGAAATAAATGTCGGAAAAAGATTTTAATAAAGAAGAGTTGTCAAAACCGGAAAATACAGAAAAACAGGAATATAAGGTAAAATATATTTCCGGAATGTATAAAAATTGGTTTCTGGATTATGCTTCTTACGTTATTTTGGAAAGAGCCGTTCCGCATGTTTCGGACGGTCTTAAACCTGTGCAACGCAGGATTTTACATTCGATGAAACGTATGGATGACGGCAGATATAATAAAGTGGCAAATATTATCGGTCATACCATGCAATTTCATCCGCACGGTGATGCTTCAATCGGTGATGCTTTGGTACAATTGGGGCAAAAAGATTTGTTGATAGATATGCAGGGGAATTGGGGAAATGTTCTTACCGGTGACAGAGCTGCCGCACCTCGTTATATCGAAGCACGTTTGTCAAAATTTGCTCTCGAAATTGTTTTTAACCATAAAACAACAAAATGGCGACCCTCTTACGACGGAAGAAATAAAGAACCTGTTCATCTGCCGGTAAAGTTTCCTTTACTTTTGGCTCAGGGTGTTGAAGGTATTGCCGTAGGATTGGCATCTAAAATTATGCCTCATAACTTTAACGAACTTATTGATGCTTCAATCAATATTCTGAAAGGAAAAGATTTTACGATTTTACCTGATTTTCTGACCGGCGGATTAGCAGATTTTTCCGAGTATAATGACGGAAGGCGAGGAGGCAGAGTAAAAATAAGAGCAAAAATTACAAAACGAGATTCTAAAACTTTGGTAATTACAGAATTACCTTTCGGTAAAACAACTGTAACCCTAATTGAATCAATTGTATATGCCAATGATAAAGGAAAAATTAAGATTAAAAAAATTGAAGATAACACTTCCGATAAAGTTGAAATATTAATTCATTTACCCTCGGACGTGTCATCCGATAAAATGATTGATGCCTTATATGCCGTTACTGATTGCGAAATTTCTGTTTCTCCTAATACAACCGTTATTCTCGGAGACAAACCTAAATTTACAGACGTTAAAGAAATTTTACGATTTTCGACAGACAACACACTTAATTTGCTTAAAGAAGAACTTCAGATAAGATTGCATGAACTTGATGATTCTTGGCATTCCGCCTCTTTAGAAAAAATATTTATTGAAAACAGAATTTACCTGACGATAGAAAATTGCGAAACTTGGGAATGTGTTATTAAAAGTATAGATAAAGGGTTAAAACCATTTGTTAAAAAACTTAAACGTCCTGTTACAGAAGAAGATATTGTTCATTTGACAGAAATAAAAATTAAGCGAATTTCAAAATATGATGCTTTTAAAGCCGATAATTATTTAAAATCAATAGTTGATGAAACTGAAGAAATAAAACAGAAACTTGCACATATTGTTGATTATACAATTGATTGGTTCAAAAATATTAAAAAGAAATACGGAAAAGGCAAAGAACGCCGAACAGAAATTCGCAGTTTTGAAGAAATTACGGCAAGAAAAGTTGTTGTAAGAAATAAAAAATTATACGTAAATTATGAAGACGGTTTTGCCGGAACATCTTTAAAACAAGATACATTTATTGATGAATGTTCTGATATTGATTTAGTTATCCTTTTTAAAAAAGACGGTACTTATTTTGTAAAACAGGTTGAAGACAGATTTTATATAGGAAAAGACATTCAGCATATTGCTGTATGGAAAAAAGATGATGAACGAACAATTTATAATGTGATTTATTACGACGGCGGCAGCGGCAATTATTTTATGAAACGTTTTTTTGTTAAAGGAATCATTAAAGATAAAGAATACAATTTGACAAAGGGAACACCCGGTTCTAAGATAATGTGGTTTACCGTAAATCCTAACGGTGAAGCCGAAACTGTAAAAATTACCCACAGACCGCGTAAAAGATTGAAAAACAAGACTATTGAAATTGATTTTTCGGAACTTGCCGTGAAAGGGCGAAATTCTATGGGAAATATTGCCACGAAATACGGTATTCAGAAAATAATCTTAAAGGAAGAAGGTGTATCAACTCTCGGCGGCAGAAAAATTTGGTTTGATATTGAGGTGTTGCGGCTTAATGCAGAGGGTCGGGGAGAACTGCTCGGAGAATTTATTGCTGATGATAAGATACTTGTTATTTATAAAAACGGGAAATTCCAAATTACATCTTACGATTTATCAACACATTTTGAAACTGATATTTTAAAAATTGAAAAATTTAAATCGGAGAAAGTATGGTCTGCCGTATTTTTTGATGCCGATAAAAAGTTCTATTATTTAAAACGATTTAAGTTTGAGAGTTCCAACGGATTAACATCATTTATCGGCGAAAATCCCGAATCCGAATTAGTTGCAGTTTCCGATTCGCCTAAAGCACAATTTGAAACAGAATTCGGAGGAAAACATAAAGACAGAAAGAATGAATTAATTGATGCAGAGGAATTTATATCAGAAAAAAGTATTAAAGCCAGAGGAAAACGTCTCAGTACATTTACTGTTAAGAAAATTAATTTAATTGAACCTGAATTATCCGAAACGGAAGAAGAAGAAAATACTCCTGATTCTTCAGAAAATAATAAAAACCAAAACAAACCGAAATTTGAAGTAATAAAAACAGATAAAGACGGTAACAGAACACTGTTTGATTTGTAGTTTTAATCGAAATATCCGGTAGTTTAAATAAAAAAACGAAAGTTTTATCAAAAAAACTTGATTACTAAAATATAAAAGTGTAATTTTATTGATATATTTTGAAAAATAATTCGTATGAAAAAAATATTATTAATCTCAATAGTAATTACTGCTTTTAATTTGAGTGTTTTCTCTCAAGGCGGTATAACCAATGCAGGTGCTGTAATAACAATAAATTCGGGAACTTATGTTGTTGTTGATAACGGAGGCGGATATTTTAACAGTGAATCCGGTTCAAATTACGGGAAAGTTGATTTAGACGGAACATTACAAATTCAGGGAAACTTTGAAAATAATGTTACCGATGCAAATCAGCACGTTTTTATTAATACCGACGGTACAGGTACTGTTTTATTTACCGGCACGGCAAATCAACACATTTTAAATACAACAGCTGACGCATATATAGATTTTGAAAATTTAACTGTAAATAAAACTGTAAATACAGTATTTGTTGATGACGGGAGTGCTGCAACCGTAAACGGAAATTTGACAGTTACCGACGGAACTTTCAGATTATCATCACCAGCTGACGGAGAGGCTCCTTCGGGTTCATTAATAACCAAAGGAAGTGTTTCCGGAGCCGGAAATCTGTACGTTGATCGTCATTTTGAAACAGCAGGAAGATATCAATATATCAGTGTGCCTGTTATAAACGCAACGGATGATATTTTCGACAATACAAATAACAGTCATCCGTTTAATGCAAATTTATATTCTTATAATGAAGCTTATGATGCAGCTGTCGATCCGCCCAATACAAATTACAGTAATTGGTCAAGTACAACTTACGGTTTATATAATGCATGGACACAGGTTGCTGCAGACGGAAGTTCTGTTCCTCTTAATCCGGCAACGGGATATATTACATATAATGAACTTGAATTAGATGTTAATTTCGGCGGAAGCCCTTCTGATTTAAATAATAATGCAAATTACAGTCCTTCGGTAACTTATACTCCAAATGATAATACAGGCGGTGCCGGAGATTATTATGACGGTTGGAATATCATAGGGAATCCATATCCTTGTGCTTTGGATTTTACGACATTAACTTTAAATAATATTAATAATTGTCTGTATATGTGGGACGGAGATGCCGTAAATTATAAATATTATAATAACGGAGGAACAACTTATGATGACGGAAGTAATATTGTAAACGGAGCTACTCAATATATTCCTGCAATGCAATCTTTTGCAATTAAAACAACAGGATCTTCTCCGAGTATAACGATAGATAATTCAGACAGAACACATAAGACACAAAATATGTGGAAATCGCCTAAAAATGCTCCGAATTACGGACAAACACAATTTGTAAAATTAAAAACGCAAGACGGTAATTTTTCAGACGAAACAATTGTGCGATTTATTGACGGAACAAAAGACGGTTTTGATAATGAATATGATGCATATAAAATGTTTCCGAATAATCCGCCGGTTATGATTTATTCTTTAATTACAAATCCCGAAACTCCGATTGCCATTAATTCCTTACCTCTTGACAGAATCGGAACTACTATTCCTTTAGGTTTTGTAAGTACTGACGCCGGAACATATACAATAACTGCAGAAGATGTTGTTTTTGATGCCGGAACATATATTAAATTAGTTGATACATATAAAAATACGGAAACTTTGTTGGACGAAGGAACAGAATATACATTTTCGTCTGAAGCAGGAGAATTCAGAGACAGATTTTATCTGTTTTCTGCAACTTCAAGTGATGTTAGCAATCCTGAAGATAATACAATGTTGTTCTCTTCAAACGTTTGGGCAAATCAAAATAAGGTATTTATTACAATTAAATCAAATCAGTTGATTAATGCAAATGTTAAAATTTTTGATGTTCTCGGAAGAATCGTTACAGATAAAAACATAAACGGAACTTATAACATTCTTAATGTTCCCGGAGCAAGCGGTACATATTTTGTAAAATTAACCGGTGCAAACGGAATTTCTAAAACTAAAAAAGTATTTATTCAAAACTAATAAAGAAACAGTTGATATTAAAACCCGTAAGTTATATCTTGCGGGTTTCTTTTTTACCAAATATTATGAGATTTTTTTTAGTCGGAATGCCCGGAAGCGGAAAGTCAACTGCAGCAAAGAAATTTGCCGAATTAAAAAATATTGATTTCTTTGATACAGATATACTGATTGAAAAGAAATACAACACAATAATATCGGATATTTTCAAAATACAAGGAGAAAATATTTTCAGAATTTATGAAAGAGAGATACTTAATGACTTACTTGAACAAGATAATTTTATTGCGGCAACAGGCGGAGGATTGCCTTATTTTTTTGATAATTCGGAGAAAATGAACGATGCGGGAATTACAGTTTATTTAAAAACAAATATTGAGGTTTTATTTCAAAGAATAAATGACAGTGAAAGCAGACCTTTAATTGCTGGAAAGACTGAAAAAGAATTAAAAAAATATTTGTCAAATATGTTAAAAAAAAGGAAAACTTTCTATGAAAAAGCCGAATATATTGTTGATGCAAACCGCAGTATTTATGAAATATTAAAATCAGAACCGTTTAATCTGAAGAATGTTTTCGGTATTTGATGTAATTCTGAAACGGTTATCAGCCCTGTAACCGAAAATCCAAACAATTTCGTCATTAAAAGTTGTTAATAACCAAATTTTTTCTTTTTTAAAAAGGTTAATTTTTTCATCAGTAAAGAAATCGCTTAATAATTTTTTTCTTTTCATTCCGAAAGGGCAGAAATAATCACCTTGTTTAAATTTACGAATTTTCAACGGATAGTTTAATTTATCGACATCCGCATAAACAGTAAATTTGTCTGTTTTAAATGTTCCGGGAAATTTTGTTAACAGTTTGAAAGAAATATTTATAGGATTATTAACTGTTTCCGTATTTTTATCAATAAGAAAAATCTCATCTTTCTTATTATGTTGAATCTTGTCTATAATTAAAAAATTTCTGTCTTTAAGCAGTCTGTGTGTTTGAGAATAAAAAATCTTTCCGCTTTGTAAGTTATTGATATTATTAAAAATATGTTCATTTTGGGATGATTTAAAGCCGTAAGGATGAATTATTTCATATAATAGACTTACCGGGGCAACAGCGATTAAAAGTCTTTTAATATCAATATAAAGCAGCTTTTCATTGAATTCTGTAATGTTTCTTATCTCATTTCCAATATATTGCTTATAAATATCTTCAAATTCTGAATAGATTCTAAAATTTTTCAGCATACTTTCCGTAAACTTGGGATTAATTTCCGAAAAAACAGGTAATATTTTATGTCTGAATTTATTACGAAGGAAGTTTGTGTCAAAATTTGATTTGTCTGTTCTGTATTGAATCTTATTTTCAGAGCAATAATTTTCAATATTATCTTTTGAAGCAAATAAAAGCGGTCTTACAATATGATTATTCTTAGCTAAAATACTTCTTAAGCCTTTAATCCCCGTACCTTTCGTTAAGTTAATAAAAAATGTTTCAATTCTGTCGTCTAAATGATGTCCGGTTGCAATATATTTGTAATTATGCTGCGTTCGTATTTCTTCAAACCAATTGTAACGCAGTGTTCGAGCAGTTTCTTCAATTGAAAGTTTATTCTTTTCTGCAATTTTTTTGGTATTAAAAGATATTTTAAATAACTGAATATTAAGTTTGGAACAAAGTTTTTCGGTAAATAACTCATCTTCATCCGAATCTTTTTCTCTTAATTTAAAATTAACATGAGCCGCAGCAACAGTAAAATTTAAGTTTTTTAATATATGAAGAAGTGCTGTAGAATCAGCACCGCCGCTGAGTGCAACAAGTATCTTATCATTCTTTTCAAAAAGAAGATTTTGTATTATATATTTTTCAACTTGTTCAGACAGCATCAATACAAAGTTAAAAACTTGTTTTAAAAATTGAAATTTTCTTATTTTTTTGTGTAATTTACTTAATTTTCAGGGATATAATCCGAAAATGTTTTGTCAGACCAGAAAATTACGATTTTTACAATTTGCTTATCTTGTTTTTTAAGTGTCGGAGAATGTAATGTTTTAGTTTCAACTGATAAATTATTCAGATTTTGCCCGGAAATCGCATGATCTTTTAAAAGTTTATCTTCTTTATAGTTATCATCCTGATTATCATCAATATCTGAAAATAAATTACCTTGAATTTCTTTTTTATTATCTTTTATCATACTTCCTTTACCGAGTAGGAGCCAATCTGTATTAATATACTCAAAAGCTTCACAAATTTTTTGTATCACATCTAAACTGGGATTATTTCTGCCGTTTATTAAATGTGATACTCCTGAACGTTCAATGCCTACGATATCAGCAAATTTAGTAGATGAAATATTCTCATAATCAATTATTTTTTTTATTCGATCTTTCATTTTTTAATGGTTACAAATGTAATATTAATAAATAGGCTTACAATGCTTAAGTTACCCCCTCTAAACATAGTGATTTTAATTAGCTGATACTGTGTAATATAACAATATGCCTGCATGTTACAAAGGTAAAGATATAAAAAATATTCGGGATTACAAAAGTACCATGTGTTAGTTACACTTGTCATCGTCTGCGTTACATTTGTATATCTGCATTTATTCTTTAATAAATTTTATTTAGGGCTTGCTGAAAAGCTAACAGGTGCATTAAATTTCAAGTTTCTCGTTTGAAGTCGTATACAAATACTGTGAAATAAGAGAAATTTGAAAGATGGTGTGCTTGTGGGCAGCTAAAATATTTTACACAAGTGCAAGGAAATAGGGTGAAATGAGTAGCTGAAACACAAATATATTAGTGTTTCAGCAAGCCCTATTTAAGGCTGAAAATCCGAATATGACAGAGAAATCATACAAAAACAGCATTAAATTTTGATTAAAATATCTATTATGAAAGAGGTCATAACCGGTATAGTAATCTTAAATCTATATATATTAACTGTATAAATATTAACTGTATAAATGATTCCGGGTATCAAATTTTAGTTGTATTAACTGTAAAAATATTTGCGGGATTTCCATATTATGGCATGGCATACGAGCTATTGTGATTAAGCTAAATACAGTTGTTTTAATCAATCTGTAAAATACATTGTACGTTACTGCTAAATCTGTATCATTATATCAAACAGCTTGTTTAATCGTTCATAATATACTTCTGAAACGAAATATCTCGGATGGCGGTTATGAGTTTTGCACCCATATAAACAATTTTAGATAAAAAATATTAAAGGTTGGGTAACAAGTGATTATGTTATAATATTATTGAAATAACCTGAATTATCGCTACTTTTTAGGAAAAGTATGAACTTATACTTTATGTATATATTTTAAAACACAGGTAATCAGATTAATATATTACCAATATATTAATTATGAATGTGATATTTTAAAGACTATTTTGCATAGTTACAAATGTAAACATTGATTTTGTAAAGAATGAACCTAAATAATATAAAATATTTTGCTATTGGAGTGTTTTTTAATAATTTTACTTTTACTTTGTTAAATAATTAATTATTTTCAGTGAAGCACTTCGCATTTGTATATATATTTTTATTTTTTCTGGTTTCTTCTGAAATACATTCTCAGACACTTGAAAGAAATTCTGTTTTTAAGTGTGCTGAAGTTTTCGGCGATTCCATAACCTTTTTAAACGATTTTACAGTTAATTTGTCAAAGCGTAAAACTCTTGATGAACCGAACGGAGAGGAATGGGATGTGTATCTTATGCGAGGAACTGTTTATCGTTTTTCTTTATGTAGTTATACAAAAGGCATTAAAATTATTATGAAATTGTATAATGATACACTTACCGAAAAAAATCCTTATTTTGTAATTACACGACCTTCACGTACAAAATATTTTGATTATCTTTGTAAGAAATCTGATGTTTATAAGGTTTCAGTGAGATTTAAAAACGAAAAAACTTTAAACCGGGAATTGATGGCTATAGGTATTTTGGGTTTTATTAAAAAAGTTAAATTGTAATTTTTTACATTTTGTATTTTATTTCTAAATATTTATAAATATCTTGTTGAGAACGGTATTTTTTCTTGCCTGTTTTTTTATCAATATTATTAATATTTTTATCTAATAATTTAGCTTTAGTATTATCTCTCAGTTGAAATTCTAAAATAGTAATAATCTCATTTATAAGACTTTTATCATATATCGGAAACGCAACTTCAATTCTTCGCCTTAAATTTCTTGTTAAAAAATCAGATGAAGATAAATAAATTTCCCAATTACCCTCATTATAAAACACATAAATTCTCGAATGTTCCAAAAAACGATCGACAATTCGGGTAATACTGATATTTTTGCTGAAAGGCATGTTTGGTCTGAGCTTACAAATTCCTCGAATAATCAAGTCTGTTTGAACGCCTTGCGTCCCGGCTTCGTAGAACAAGTCTATAATTTCTTTATCTCCGATACCATTTAGTTTAAAAATTAATTGAGCCTTTTTTCCTGATTGGGCATTACTGATTTCTCGTTTAATTTTTTCCTCAAGAACAGGTAACATATTAAAACCCGGAACTAGAACATGCTTAAAATTAAATGTTTCTATCGGGATTTCAAGATACATAAATAATTTTTCAAGATCTTTAGTTATATTTTTATCTGAAGTGAAAAAACCTTCATCTGCATACTGAGTTGCTGTTTTTTCGTTAAAATTTCCGGTACTTAAAAAAGCATAAGATTTCTTTTTCCCTTTTTTCGACGAATTTTTTATGGCTAATGCGGCTTTGGCATGAACTTTTAATCCGGGGATACTTGCTATCACATTTATTCCTGCTTTTCTCATTTTATCGGCAAAAGCAATATTATTTTCTTCATCAAATCGAGCTTTAACTTCCACAAAAACAGTTACATCTTTACCATTACCTGCAGCAGCAATTAGTGCATTAACAACAGCTGAATTTGTGGCAACTCTGTATTGTGTAGTTTTTATTTCGTCAACTTCAGGGTCAATTGCAGATTCATGAAAAAAACGTAATACATAGTCGTAGGTTTGATATGGAAAATGAAGTAATAAATCGTGTTCGTCTGCTGCTTCAAATATTGAAGTGTATTTATCAATTACGGGATGATTTAATTGTTTAAAAGGTTTTAATTCATATTTAGGGCTTAAGGGATTTTTAAAATGGACTAAATCACTGAAGTTCAGATATTTTCCTACAGGAAAGAAATCTTTTTCCGATAGGTTAAATGCCAGTTGTAACACATTTTTTACATCATCGGTCATTCTTCTGTCGTACATAAATCGTGCAGGCATACCCGTTTTACGTTGTTTCAGGCTTTTTTTCAGTTTATTGAGTAAGTTACCCGAAAATTCATCTTCTATCATTAAATCAGCATTTCTGGACAATTTGATGCTGTATGTTGTTTCAATATTATAGCCTGGAAAAATCATATAAAGATGCATCCTGATTACATCTTCTAAAAACATATATAAAAATTTATCATTTAATTTAGGCAGCATAACAAAACGTCCTAACACTCCGGAAGGAACTTGAATGACGGCATAATTTGATTTGTATTCGGGGGGGTGATTTTTTTTATGAATTTTAATAGCCAAATAAATAACATTATCTTTTAAAAAAGGCATTACTGCGCCTGAACTTGACAGTAAGACAGGTTGGATTTCGGGTAATACTTCTTTTGAGAAATATTCTTTTAATAATACAGTATGTTCACTTGTTAATTGTTGATTTTGCCAAAGTTCGATTCCTGCTTCATCTAATTCCGGGATAATTTGATTATAGAAAATATTTTCAAATTCGGCTAATTGTTTTGTTACTTCTTTTTAATATTTGAAAGAACGGACTTGGGAGAATATTCTAATTTTTTTATACTTTTTTTAGGAATTTCAATTAAACTTTGATAATAAGCTACACGAATTCTGTAAAATTCGTCTAAATTTGAATCGTAGATGGCACAAAACTTAATGCGTTCAAAAAGCGGTAATGATTTATCTTTGGTTTGTTCAAGTACCAAACGGTTAAAAGACAACCAGCTGAGTTCTCTGTCAAAATATCTGTTTTCCGTATCCATTATCGGGTTATCTTAAAATTTTCCGAACAAAAGCGACCGTAAAGTAAGACATTAAAAATAAACCTACAAAACCTTCAACGGAAGAAATCCATCGAGAAATTCCGTCAGGATAATAATCTCCGTACCCGATTGTTAAAAAAGTTATTGCACTGTGGTAAAATGCTTTACCTATAGGACCGAGTATTCTGGGATCATTTGGTGCAAAAAGGGAAGAGACAATATGTACGTTTCCGATTTTTGCCATAAAGATGTATAATAATGTAAATAATAAATAGGTTAGGAGCATAGTTGATAATACACGAAGAGGATCGGTGGCAAATTTCCCCATTTTATCAAATACCAACCATTTGAAAGCATAGTTAATATATGAAAATATTTTTAATTTCGGACGTTTGGAGATGTCTTCTTTTAAGTGAGCAATTGCTTCGGTACGTTTAAATTCAACATAAGCTTCATCTTCATAGGAATATTGTCCGGTTACATTGTAATTTTCTTTTAAAATTCTGAATTGCTCTTCTTTGCTTTTTATTGTCGAATTTTGTTTGTAAATCAGTTCTTTCAGGTTTGCTCTTCGCCAATCAATATATATTCTTCCGAGCAGCCGCATTCCGGAAAAATCAACGGCTTCAATCTGCGGGTCGAAATCGGGCGGATTGATATCTAAAATATCTTTCACAACCGTATCTGACAAATCCAACATTTTGCAGGACGTGATTTGAAGATTAAAGTAATTATCTAATTGAGAACCTTTTAGAGAGAGTGTATTGAAAGTTGATTGTTTGAAAGATATTTTTCCGATTCCGAAATCAACATTATTAATTTCAACATCACAATTTTTAAAATCGGCTTCGCTGAAATTAAATTCTCCTTTTCCGAAAACAGAATCTTTAATAAGTAAATTACCTTTTAAAACTGTGCCTTCAAGAGTTATGTTATTATCTCCGAAATATGTTTTGTCAAAACTGACTTTACCGGTTCCGAAATTTACGGCTTTCATATTAACTCCTCCGTTCATAAATATACAACGATCAAATTGAACGTTTCCGTTTCCGAATTCGCAGAAATGAAAATCAGTTATACCGGAACCGAAATTTGATAATCTGAAAGATGTAACACCGTCGCCGAAATTTACATTTTTAAAATAGACATTTCCGTTTCCGAAATCGGTATTAATAAACGATTTTTTTCCGTTTCCGAATTCGGCACTTGTAAAGTTAACTTTACCGTTTTGAAAGTTAGCCGACCTAAAAGAGATGTCTCCGTTTCCGAAATTAACTTTTTCAAAATTAGTTTCGTCTTTTCCGAACTGTGCACGTGAAAAATCGATTCTTCCTTTTCCGAAATCAGCAACTTTAAAACTAACCGGACCGTTTCCGAATTTAGTATCGGTAAATAATACATCACCGGAATTAAAGTCAACATTTACAAAGATTACTTTACCTTCTTGAAACTCAATGTTTTCAAAATCTTTAATACCTTCGGAGAAAACGCTGTTTTTAAAAATTACATCTCCGTCAGAGAAAGATGTTTTTGAAAAGTTTACAGTATCACATTTAAAAAAACAGTTACTGAAGTCATTGAGTTCGGCAAAAAAAATTGAAAAGGAGAAATTAAGTGTTTTGCAAATAAAATAAGTGCTGTTGAAATCAATTAATTTCCCTTCAAACAGTATTTCGGAAAAGTTTATATCTTTTTCGGGGCTGTGAAAGAAAGCATTTTTAGCAGAAAAATTTTCGAGAATTATTTTTTCGGAGTAAACTTTGGCTTTTAAAAATTCTAAATCAATATTTTCTATATAAGCATAATTAAGCTGCAGCTCATTATTTTCTTTTATATATTTACTGATATAATTTGAATCGGCATAACCGAATTCTTCTTCGGATAGTAATTTATTATTATTAAAAAATTTAATAACAGCAGTCTTGGGATAATTTATATTATCTTTACTAAACTGATTATCAATAATTTCTACAGTAAATTCTGAAAAGTATTTCTGCATTTTTATATAATTCTATTGATAATTCTTATTCGAATACGGAGTTGAAGATTTTAATTAAAAATCATCATTGTTCCCGTCTTCATCTATAAGTTCAATAATTTCAATGTTTAAATCAATTAATTCTTTAAATTTTCTGCCGTCGTTTAACATTGAAATATCTCCCGTGTTATAATACCAGTCAATATCAACCGAATTATTTTTAGAGATTTCTTCCAGAATCAATAAAATTTTAACTAATTGCCTGTCGGTTGCGGTATTATAGTAGTCGAATTCAAATGAGATTTGGGTATGGTCTGCGGGATTTTCTTTATATGAATGCAGCCAATCAATAATGGGTTTGTAAAAACTTACTGCATTCTCAGGAATGGATTTTCCTTTAAACTTAAGAATTCCGTCTTCGGGATCAAGTATTATTTCAGGAGTATCTTCCTCAGATTGAATTATATATTTTTCTAATCCGTCTTTCATTTTATTAATTTGAATTTTGAGTGTAAAAAAAGAAAATTTCTCGTCAATTTTGTAAAAGTCATAAATAAAGGCATTTTTGGCTTTCATTTTTATATCAAGTAAGCCGAGCCCGGGATTTTCATCATTGTTATTATTAAAATTCAGAAGTGTTTCATTATATTCGTCAGAAAGATCAGTTTCGGATAAATTGTTTACATTTTCAAGTTTTTCTTTGAATTCTTTAATTTTATAATTTTCGACATAATTTCCGGAAGTAAAAGTAAGGTTTTCTTTTGATTCTTTTATATAGAAAATTGCATGTTTTCCGGTTACATTATTAAGAGTATATATATCTGCGTGATTAACAATATTTTGTAATATTTCAACCATTAAATTAAAAACTTTCATTTTTAAAATTACCGTACCTTGTAATTGATTTTCGGTAATTGATAAAAGATTTACAAGTGTATCCTGAGTAAAAGCACCTATAAAATTCAATAATATATTTTCTTTTTCAAGAATTTTATGTCTTTTAATAATTTGTTTTAATGAATCAATATTATCTGATTTTGAATCATCGGAAAAGTCAATAATTTTTGAATGCATATAAAAAAATGAATAGTCATCATTAATTTTATCGAATTCATAAACAAGTTTATTTCCTGATTTTCTGGCTATTTCAATTAAACCCAAACCGGCACCTCCTTTCTCTGAGAATTCTCCTTCGCCAAGTTTTTCTAAAGAATATTTTTTTAATTCTTCTTTATTTAAATTATTTATTTTATTAATGAGTGCTGTAATATTTTCTTCGTGAGTTGATTTAATAAGATTTCCTGTTGTGATATAATAACCGTCGGGTTTATACTGAACAACAAATAAACCGGGATATCCCGCTAATTCATCAGACTCTGCAGAGCTTTGATGACGTGTTACATTTTGAAGACCTTCAACGATAATAAAGAAAACTCTTTTTCTGATTTTTTTTTCTACATTTTCATTTTGAAGGTTCGATTCTGTTAAAGCTAAAATTGTATCGGTAACTTTGGTCGTAAAGCTTCCGCGGTAGGTGTATTCCATAGTACTTCCGCGGATACTTTCAAAAAGTTTATATGCCAGATTGTTATTTTTCACAGGTGCGGATTACTCCATATTCTTTTTATGGTTAGTTTGTCAGAAACAAAGTTAATTATTTTATTTCAATTTAAAAATTTCAACACATTTTCAATAGTAGTTAAAACACACTTCAATATATTTTAACTATTTGGAAATCAGTTGATATGAATTGTTTCTGCGATTAATGCAATAATATTTTTTTCACTATTTTTTACATTAAACTGCATTTTTTTTTGATTAAACTTAACTTCGTCAGGTAAAATTAAACGATTCTTGAGTACATAATTTATTCTGTCGCTAAAAGATCCGTATGTATTTTCGATTTCAGATTGAATATTTTCAATATCTAATTTAGTTTTAGAATACAAAATACATAAGTAGTCTTTGCCTGTTGTATTATCTGTTTGAATATAATGATCTTCATCCGGAACTGCAACATCATTTTGTGCATAATTTAATGCGGGAGAAATATTTTTATTATACGGAAAAATTGTAAATGTTTTTTTTGTAGCATCATATCCGAAAGCATAAACATAGGCAGCTTGGCTGTTGGAGATATATAATCTGAAAAGAGTTCCGGATTTCCAGGGTTCATCAAGTTTGTAAATGCCGTCGGTAAAAGTAACCGGGCTCTCACTTCCGTCTGATTTTATAATTTTAATGCTTCCGGCAAATGAGTTATTATTATTTTCAGTTGTTTTAAAAGTAATCATTTCATATGCATATTTAACGAATTTATGAAAATTGTCATACGAAATCCAAATATAACCTTCATTTCCCCATTTTGAACCCCAGCTGTTTATTATTTCAAATGCTCCTCCGTATTTGTCATTGTCATAACCGATAACACACATGGCATGCCCGCTGTAGGTTAAACTGCTGCTTTCGGCAGGAGTCCATTCTCCTTTTGCTGTATAAAATGATTGTGGTGTGTTCATACCTATAATTACAGGATTTTTTTGACTGATACTTTTTTTAACTGCGGCTATTTTAAATTCTTTTGAATCGAACATACTGAAAATTTTAGCATAATCTTTTATTTTATATTTAGAGGCTTTTGAAAATACGGAAGGTGAAATAAATGCCGGACAGTTAACTTCCGTTACATCGTTGTATTTGCAGACTCCTTTTGTTTTAAGAATATTAAGAGCGTCTGAAATTGATGCACCTGACTGACAATAAATATCTTTACTGTTTTTTATTTGTTTATAAATAAAACCAGGAGAGAATGTATTTGCAGTAATTGTTGTTTTATCAGTTCTGTTTTTATAAATTGATTCTAAAACTGTCATTCCGGCATAGGCTGTTGACCAACCTACGCAAGTACCGTGCTGATCTTGGCTTTTAGGTACGGGTGTATATTTTTTCAGAGAAAATGATGACGGCAGATTTGTATATAAACTGCGTGTAAGCGGTGCTTTTTGAGGGACAGATTCGTATTTTTTATCGTTAAAATTTAAACCTGTGCTGTAATTTTGACTATAAATAGCAGTAAAACCGAGAATTACAGTGAGAATTAGAAAAAATAATTTTTTCATCAGGAAGAAGTATTTAAAGTTTTTTATTAAAACTGAATATCATTTTAATTTTTGAAGTAAAAATCACCGAAGATTGATGAGTTTTCCCAAGGAACCTGCATTTCATTCGATAATTTATAAACATTGTTTCTTACAGCTTTAAAAACATCTTCTATTTTATATCCGGGTTGTTCTAAAGCTTTTACAAGTTCTTGCGTATATAATCCGTTTTTGCCTGAACCGTCTGATGCGACTGAGCCGGGAGCAGTTGCATAAGCGATAAAGGTTCCTTTCGGAGCTGTTGTTGATGCCAGTCCGTTACCGCCTCCTGAGCGAAAACTTCTGGCAAAGGGATTATTTCTGCAGGCATCTAAAATAACAATATTTAAATCGTTTTGTGCATAATCCATTTCGCCTAAAACCCTTTTCAGATTAACCGATTCCAGTTCTACATCTTGTTCTTTATTAATTACTGCGGTAACAGGTATCAGATAATTTTCTCCGTTTAATTGTATTCCGTGACCGGCATAATAAAATAATCCGACACCTTTTTCTTTACTTAATTTATTCCCGAATTCTCGAATTTTGGATTTCATATCATTTTGACTTAAATCGGTATATGACATAACGTCAAATCCTAATTTTTTCAGTTCGTCTGCCATTAATTGAGCATCGTTAACCGGATTTTTAAGAGGAGATAATAAGTATGCACCGTTTCCGATGACTAAAGCCAATCGTTTTTGATTTTGTGTTGAGATATCAACTTGTAAGTTAACAATTCTGGTATCGGAAATAGCTTCTCCTCCGGCATTTATAACTTTTACCGTAATTTTATTTATTCCGTTTTCAATGGGCACATCACGTTCGACAGTAAAATCACAATTTGCATTTACAATAGTGTAACCTCTTGTTGCATAATTTACTTTAACTTTTCCGTTTACTAAAAACTGAACATTTTCCGGTTCACTTTCTGATTTGATACAAACTTTTGCTTTAATAATGTTGGAGTTTGCCGTTGTATTTACAAATTGAGGAGATAACCAAGTAATTTGAGGCGGAGATTTACTTTTTTGATTTCCGATAAATTTACCTGCTTGCCATAATCCGGATTGATTTGTCCCGTTTGCATAAAATACAGTTCCTATTCCGTCATAAGTTCCGTTTTTAAATTCTCCGACATATTTTACACCCGAAATAAATGTATATGTGCCTTGTCCGTCATAAGTTCCGTTTTTAAATTCTCCTTCATAAACATCACCTCCGGCAAAAGTAAAAGTGCCTCTGCCGCTGTAATAACTATTTCGGAATGTTCCTATATATTTATCTCCTTTTTTTGTTACATAAGTTCCGAAACCGTTTGCACAATCTCCTGATATACAACCTGTATTAACCTTATTACTTTTTATAAATTTATCATATTCCCAAGTCCCTGTTTTGAATGTTCCGTCGGTATAATACATAGTACCTTCGCCGTGAAAATAATTATTTAACAGTTCGCCGATGTATTTTTGACCGTTTCTGTATATAAAAATACCGTTACCTGTCAACTTATCTGCTGCCCAATCACCGGTATAACTTTTAAATCGAGATTCCGATTTATATTTATAAGCACCGTAGCCGTTTTTTTTATCGTCTTTCCAATTTCCGGTATATTCGGCACCGTTTGCAAAATAATTTGTGCCTTTCCCGTTTCTCATGCTGTTTTTCCAATAGCCTTCATAACGTTCGCCTGTGTCCCAGGTATAAATTCCGTAGCCGTCATCGCAATTACCTGAGATACAGCCGTAATTGTTAGAACTTGTTCCTATGTATCTGTCGTGTTCCCATAAACCTGCTTTTGTTGTACCGTCGTTGTAATAATTTGTTCCGTAACCGTTTCTTAAATCACCTGCCCATTCTCCTTCATAGCGTTCTCCGCTTGCAAAATAGTTTGTTCCTTGACCTTTTCGTTTGTTGTTTTCCCAGTAACCTGTATATTTTTCCCCTGTTGACCAAATATATGTACCATATCCGTCAGAACAGTTTCCGAAGATGCAACCGGTTACTTCTCCTGTTTTTCCTTGGTATTTACCTTCTTTCCAAATACCTGTAAGTACACTGCCGTCTTTTCTGTAATATGACCCCTCGCCGTGTTGTTTATTGTTCATCCACTGACCGGTATGTTTTTCGCCGTCAGCCCAAATATATGTTCCTTTGCCGTATCTTTTTCCGTTTTTAAATTCTCCGGAATATTTACTGCCGCTTGCAAAAAGGTACGTGCCTTTACCGTCTTTCTTATTATTTTTCCAATTACCGATGTATTCATCGCCGTTTTCCCAAATATATTTTCCGTATCCGCCGGCACAATCACCGTAAATACATCCTGTTTTTTGAGAAAAAGCCGAAACGGAAATGATGAAAAATAAGGAAATTAAAGTCAGTTGTTTCATAGTTCAGATTGTTTATAATTTTAGTGTATAAAAATACAAAAAATCTGATAACTTATCTGAAGTTAATATTTTTTTTTGATGAAAGGCAAAACGGAATAAGTAATTTATAAATATTAGTACTGTGAATTTTGAGAAATATCAAAATTTAATAAAGAAGAAAGTTTTGCTGTATGTATACTGTTTTATTATCGAAAACAGAGTGAATATTGTCTGAATTCTTAATTAACGAATTTTCATTTTTAAATATCTTTCAAATTTTTGATTAATCGAAGTAATTATATCATAATCATTTGCTTTAAGCAAATAAGTTCGTGAAAAATTGCAGAAACGCATAAATTTAATTGTTTCGATTTTATTTAATCCGGTAAGTTCTGAGACTAATTCCGGATTGTATTTATTTTCTATGATTTTGTTTTCGGCAGCTTTTCTTTTTAATTCTGCAACTTTTATTTTTTGTCTGTCGGCTTTTGTTTTAAAGTTAATAGGAATTCCTATTGCTGCAGAAGCAGTTAATATGGCTAATTCTTTTGGATCAACCAGTGTGTAGAACCATTTTTGAATACGTTCTTTTGTTTCATCTTTTTCAATTTCGGTATGGGAAAATTCAAAGACGAAATCTTTCCAGCGTTCGGCAAAAACATCAACATTTTCCAGCGGATAAGTTTTTTCTTTCAATTTGATAATAATAATTTCTGAGGGACTTATTTTTTTGTCGGCAAATGAAATGTATTCTTTTTCATATCCCAAAGCATTTATTCTTAATACATCATCTTTAAGAATGGTCATATAGAAATAACCTAATGAATCACAGGCGGTTATCTTATTTTTTTTTAAATTAGTAATTGTTGCGAAACGGATAGGTTTTTCAGTTTTTTCACTGATAATTCTTCCGGTTATTTCAAGAATTTCAGTGTTTTGTGAAAATGAATTCAGAAAAAAAAGATTAAAAATGATGACGAAAAAAAATAGTTGCTTCAAAAGAAATAATTTATAAATTAGAATTCACAAAATTACATAAAACCCGAGACTTGACAAAACTTTGAGATTTTAATGCAATAAACTTTGTTATCTTTGTCTGTTTATGAAACGAAAAAAACAATAAAGAGTTACAAAAATAAAAATTATTTGTTTCCGTTAAACTTTAATACAGTTAAAAAGAACAAACTAATGTTAAAAAAATATATTTTATTTATTTTTCTTACGATAATTATCAAAATCGGAATTTCTCACGACAATATTAATTGAAAAATTTTATTTGATAAACTTGAATTTGCGAAGAATGATAATTCAAAAGATTCGGTTAACATTATTATTTTATCGAAAATTGAAAATATTATTACAGGAGGTAATTTTTCTGAATTTGAAGGTATTAAAAATGTTTCTTGCCTGATTTCTTCAGACAAAAAAATGAGTATTGTCAGCTGGCCGATTTTATATTCTGATAATACTTTCAGATATTTTGGTTTTGTGAGATATTACGAACCTGATTTCGGACGATTTTCTGTTGAAAGATTAATTGATAAATCCGGTAAAACAGTTAATCCGGAAAGGCAAATTTTAAATCCTGAAAATTGGTACGGAGCTTTTTATTATAAAATAATATATAAGAAATATAAGAGAAGGAAAATCTATGTTTTATTGGGTTGGGACGGCAATAACGATTTAACAAACCGAAAAATAATTGATGTGTTTTATCTTAATGCGGATAATGAGCCTACTTTCGGGAAAGAAATATTTGAATATGAAGACGGTATGAAAGACAGATTAATTTTTGAATATCGTGAAGGCATTGCAATGAATTTAAGTTATGATAAAAAGAAAGATCTTATTATTTGGGATCATTTATCACCTTCCAAACCCGAATTAAAAGGACATTATGAATATTACGGACCGGATTTAACTTTTGATGCTCTGAAATTTGAAGAAGGAATTTGGAAATATATTCCTGATATTGATTTAAGTAAGTAATAAATGAAAAAAGAAAAACAAAGCGACGAGAAATACGAATTATATAAATTCACGGCTGATAAGGGACAATCACCTTTGAGGGTTGATAAGTTTTTAACGGACAGAATTGAGAATATTTCAAGAACTAAAGTGCAAGCGGCAGCGGAACAAGGATATCTGTACGTAAATGAGACTGAAGTAAAATCAAATTACAAAGTTAAGCCGGGAGATATTGTTGTACTTAAGACTTTTTATAAACCGGAAAAAATTAAATTGATATCTGAAAATATTCCTTTAAATATTATTTATGAAGATGATTTTATATTAATTATTAACAAAGCAGCCGGAATGGTAGTTCATCCTGCATACGGCAATGAAAACGGAACATTGGTAAATGCCTTATTATATTATCTTAAAGAATTACCGCTTTACAATACTGATGATATCAGAGCCGGTTTGGTGCATCGTTTAGATAAAAACACTTCCGGAGTGATGGTAATTGCAAAAACAGAAGAGGCATTAAGCAATTTATCGAAACAATTTTTTAATCGAATACCGAAAAAAAACTATAAAGCACTAATTTGGGGTGTTCCGAAAGAAGAGGAGGGAACAATTACCGGAAATATCGGGCGAAGTCTGCAAGACAGAAAAATTATGCGAGTTTATCCGGAAGGTGACAGAGGAAAGCATGCCGTTACACACTATAAGGTAAACAAAAATTTGGGTTATGTCAGTTTGATTGATTGTGTACTGGAAACCGGAAGAACGCATCAAATTCGTGTACATTTAAAGTATCTCGGACATCCGATTTTCGGAGATTCGGAATACGGCGGGAACGAGATTTTACGAGGAACACGATATACCAAATATAAGCAATTTGTTCAAAATTGTTTTAAATTAATGCCTGCCCAAGCTTTGCATGCCGAAACTCTTGAAATTAATCATCCGGAAACCGGCGAAAGAATGAAATTTAAAGCTGAAATACCTGAAAATTTTGTTTCTTTATTGAATAAATGGGAACAATATATTGAAAACAGAGAAGTATAATTTTTGTTTTTACATTAACAATATAAATATTTTAAACTTCATTTGCCCACTTAATTCCCATAAGCGTAATATCATCAACCTGCCGGTTATTTCCCATCCATTTTTGCATAATTTTTTCGGCAAAGATTTGCTGCTTTTGCATAGGGTAGGCGTGAATTTCAAACAGAAAATCTTTAAATTGTCGTTTTGAAAATTTTCGATCTTTTTCGCCGCCTATCTGATCGGCATATCCGTCGGAGAATAAATAAAAAACATCATCTTTTTGCAATTGAATTTCGGTAGTTTCAAAATCTTTTTCAACAGGATAATAACCTACCGGGTTACGAGTTGCTTTGTATTCCGTTAATTCATTGTTTCTTATCATTACCAAAGAATTAAATGCTCCGGAATATTGCATTTCATTTGTTTTTAAATTTATTGCACATAAGGCAATGTCCAATCCGTTTTTATTTTCTAAATTTTCACCTTTTGATTTGAAAATTTCTTTAATTTTGTTTCTTAACATGTTTAGAGCATCGCCGGTAGTACCGACTAAATTACGCATTATGATATCATCTAAGAAGCTGATACCAAGCATTGTAATAAGTGCACCCGGAATTCCGTGTCCTGTACAATCTGCAACTCCGATAACTAAAGTATCTTTTATTTGTCGCATATAATAAAAATCACCTCCGATAGTTTCTTTGGGTTTAAAGTATATAAAAAGGTCCGAGTTTGTTTGGTTTTTTATTTTACTTATAAAGTTATCATCCGGAAGTAATGAATTCAGAATAAATTTAGAATAGTTAATAGATGCATTCAAATGATTTAAGGTTCCTTCGGCTTTTTCTTTAAGTTGTTCAATTTCTTTTGAGTACATTTCAATTTCAAAACGTTTTTGGTCAACTTCCAGACTTTGAGCAAATAATTTTTGGTTTAATATTTCTTGTTCTTTACTTTGTTCTTCTAATTGTTTCAGATATTGCTCAACTTCCGAATTACGCTGTTCAACTTCAAGTTTTTGAGCAAAAAGTTTTTGATTTAATGCTTCTTGCTCTTTAGCTTTTTCTTCTAATTGTTTTGAATATTGTTCTGCTTCAAAACTTCGTTGTTCAACTTCGAGTTTTTGAGCAAATAATTTCTGATTAAGAGATTCTTGATCTTTATTTTGTTTTTCAATTTGTTCGAGATATTGTTGAACTTCGGAATTTCGTTGTTCCACTTCCAATTTTTGGGCAAATAATTTTTGGTTAAGAGCTTCCTGTTCTTTAGCTTTTTCTTCTAATTGTTTTGAATAAAGTTCAACTTCAAAATTTCGTTGTTCGACTTCGAGTTTTTGAGCAAATAATTTCTGATTAAGGGCTTCTTGTTCTTTAGCTTTTTCTTCAATTTGTTTTGAATATTGTTCAACTTCGGAATTTCGTTGTTCAACTTCAAGTTTTTGAGCAAATAATTTTTGGTTAAGGGCTTCTTGATCTTTATTTTGTTTTTCAATTTGTTCGAGATATTGCTGAACTTCGGAATTTCGTTGTTCAACTTCGAGTTTTTGAGCAAATAATTTTTGATTAAGGGCTTCTTGTTCTTTTGCCTTTTTTTCCAATTCACCGGCATAGGCTTCCGTTTCTTTTTGCTTTAATTCAACGTTTTTCTTTTGAGTTAAAATAGTTTGGTGTAAAATTTCCTGTTCATTTTTTTGTTGCTCGATTTGTGTTGAATATAAACGAATAGCTTTATTTTTTTCTTCAAGTATTTCTTTTTGTTTTTCTAAATCGTTTTTTGTTTTTAAAATTTCATCTTGCGATTTTTTTCTGTGTATTACAGAAGCTAATGTTTCGGCAACTATTTGCAAAAATTTAATTTCAGAATCTGTTTTTTGATGATTATGTTTTGTATAAAGATTTAAAACTCCCAATACTTCGCCGTGCATTATAACAGGAAGATTATAATGCCCGTGTTCGGTCATATTTTTAAACCGTATTTCATGCTTATGATTAATATGGTTGCAAAATTGCATTTTCTTTTCCGATAAGGCTTTTCCGCAAAGACATTCTCCGGGTTTTATAAGTGCACATCTTTCGGCAACTTCTCCTAAATTTTTTTCGGCAACCATTTTCAGATTTCCGTCATCGGTTGTTAAAAAAATTGAACCTTTTGACATAACTTTCAGCCAAGATAATTGCAAAAGTTTATCTAACGCATTTTGTAAAAATTCTTCAATACTTCGTTCTTTTCCCGAAACATTTCTTAAAATTTCAGAAATTGCGGCTTGTGAACGAATTTGCTCGGAAGAATCTTCAAGTTCTTTTCTTGCAGTATCGGCATTTTTCTTTTCTTTTTCAGCTTGCAGCAGTGCAGCTTTTATTTTTTTATTTTTGCGTGTGTTTAGTATTAAAATCAATAAAATAAACAGGATAATAAAAATTCCTGATGCAATTAAAAGTTGAAAAAGTGTTATATTTTTTTGCAGATTTTTATTCGCTTCAGTCAGGTCTGTATTTTGTTTTTTCTCTGTTTCTAATTCAATATCTTGTTCTAATCGAATCAATTTTTCAGTTTCGTTAAGTTTCAGATAATTACTTAATTGTAATTGAAATTTATAGGCATTTTCATAATCTGAATGTTTTATTGCAGCTTCTGTAAGAAGTTTTAGTGTTTTTTCTTTTACGGAAATATTATTAAAACTGTCGGCATATTGCAAAGCGATTTCTCCGTCTGATTTAAGTCTGTTATAATCATTCTTTTCAAAATCTGCTTTCATATAATAATAATACACACGTGCGATATCAAATTTATCAAATGTAAATGCGTATTGTTTGGCAGAATCTATATCTTGATAAGCTTTTTCGAATTGTTTTATTTTACTGTAAGTTTTACTTCTGAAAAGATGCAAATCGTTGAAATAGTGAAAGTTATTAAAGGTATTGCAGATTTTTAATCCTTTTGAAAAGTAATAAAAAGCACTGTCGTATTCCTGAATTACATTCGAAAAATATCCGAGTGAAGTGTATGAATCTGCGATATCTTTATTATTGTTGATTTGTAATCGTAAATTCAGTGCTTTTTTAAAAAATTGTTTGGATTTTTCTAAATCTCCTTTTAGTTCATATACAATACCGAGTTTATTATATGTTTTCGCTATACCTCTTAAAGCTTTGTTTTCGTTTATTTGTTTTAAGTTTTCAAATTCTTTTAATGCATTATTATAGATTTCAATACTTTTGTCGAATTTTTCTTGGTAATAGTATATTTTTGCAATATCTAAAAGTATATATGCCGAATTTAAGTTGGTATTATTTGCTGTTTTAAGAGCTTGAGAAAATGCGTTTAATGAAAGAGTATAAAAACCTTGTTCCAAGTATATATCTCCTAATTTATTATACCAAAATACAGTTTTTTCGAGGTTTGTTTCTTTGAAAAGAGCAATTCCGTTTTTGGCGGTATTAATTGCCATTCCCCAATTATCTTTCAGGTATTCGTCATAAAGATTAATTAACGCATTATTTTTTACGGAATCGTCTGTTGCTGTTTCAAAAGATGTTTCTAAACTGTCAATTATTCTGTTATTTTGAGAATATCCTGAGTAAGAGTAGTTTAACAATAATCCGAAAAAGATTACTAATAGTGTTTTTTTATTCATTTTCAATGAATTTAATTATACAGGAAAGGATGAGAAGTTTATATTCGGATATTTTTTTCTTTGAAATATGTATTGTAGGATCTGTCATCTTTTTGGATATGTTCAGTTATCCAAGTTTTAAGAAAATCCATTAATTCATAATGAATATTTTTTTCTCCTTGTTTAATTTTATTCTTCCAAATTTCAATCTGATTAATAAAATCTTGATGTTTTGCAATATGGACATCTTTATCTGGATAATTATGAGTTTCGAATAAATCCTCTTCTGTTTTAAAATGGTTTTGTGTATAATTTGATAATTCTTTTATAATTTCAGGAACTATGTCTTCTGCTTTTCCTTCTGAAAATGCATTAAATAATTTATTGATAATTTGAATCAGTTCTTTGTGTTCGTTGTCAATCACATCATTACCGACTGAATATATATTATCATTCCATTTAATAAAATCAACACTCATCTATTATATTATTATTATTAGTTATTTACTACAAATAATTATTTGTTGTTACTTAAAAAGCCGGAATATTTCATATCTTCAACCAATATATGATTTGTCCACCAAGTTTTAAGATATTCAATCATCTTATAATGAGCATCTTTTGATTCAGAATTTAAAAGATTTTTCAGTTCACTTGTTTTGTTTCGGAAAGATTGATGCAATTTTTCGTGTTCTTCTTTTTGAGGATAATTGTATTTAAACATCAGTTTTTCTTCCGAGTTTAAGTGAAAATTTGCATAATCAATCATTTCTTGCAGAATATCATGTAAAATTTCTTGTGCGTTTCCTTCTTTAAACGATTTAAATAATTTATTGATAATTGCAATTAGTTTTTTATGTTGTTCGTCCATTTCGGTATTTCCTACTGAATAGGAATCATTCCAATTTATCAGGTTTTCTGTCATAATTTTTTAATTTTAAATTTATATACGATACATTAATATTTTTAATAAAAAATGATTCAGTCAAATTTTTCTTAACAAGAAATTAGAAATATAATATGTCGTCATATATTGTATAGTGTGTTTATTTTTATTGTTAATATTTTATTTTTGAACATAAGGCAAATATGTTCTGTCTGTACCCATAATATGTTTAATTAACCAATCTCGTAAAAAAGTCATTAAATCATAAGTTGTGGTCATATTTCCGTCTTTTACTTCTTGGTGATACTTTTTTAATTCATCAACAAAACTTTTGTGTATCTTGCGATGTTGCTCAACATCAGGATAATTTGAATTTGAAAAAATTTCTTCTTCGGCAGTAAAATGAAATACTGTATAATTTACCAGTTCTCCGATAATATCACCTATTTTTTCATGGGCTTGTGCCGTTGCAAATGCATTATAAAAATCGTTGATAATATCAACTAATTTCATATGTTGTTCGTCAATTTCCTTGTATCCTAATTCATAAGTTGAATTCCATCGGATAAGTATTTTTTTTTCTTCCATATTTTAATTGTTTTTTTCGTTAATATCAATATTTTTTTCTTTAAAGAAAGTTTCGTATTTTTTGTCTTCACCCATAATATGTTCTATCAGCCATTGCCTTAAAAAGTTCATAATATCGTATGAAACGGTAACTTTTCCGCTTTCTAAACCTTCCTTTAATTCGACTGCTTTATTTACAAATGATTTATGAATTTCTTTGTGTTCTTCTGTGAACGGATAATTATATTTATCAAAATATTTTTCTTCCGATTTAAAATGATAATCGGTATATTTTATCATTTCGGAAACAATGTCGACTGCTTTTTTATGTGCTTCACCTGAAAGAAATGAAGCATAAAGTTCATTAATCATTTCAATAAGTTGCTTATGTTGAGAATCGAATAATTCAAAACCCACGGAATAGTGATTATCCCATACAATTAGTTTTTTTTCCATAACAAATAATATTAATCGGTAATTTCTTTCATTTCAAACGGTATATTAAATAATTCACTTATATCTTCGGCATTTTCTCTGTTGTCTTCATCATCAGAATCAAAGTACCAAATTACTTTAATATTTTTTCCGTTTTTATTGTATTCCATAAATCGTGCCATCATATTTAAGATATATTTATAGGTTACGCTGTTAAAAACGGATAAATAGAATTCGCAGTTTAATTCGCATTCGAGTTCCGAGAACCTTTCGTTTATATATTTCATAACGGGCTCAAAAAAAGAATCTGAATCATTGGCAAATGAGAATCCTTTAATTTCAAAAATACAATCTTTTACGGAGATATTAACCAGAGGAGTTGTTTTAGTTGCTTCTGTTTTGAACATATTAAATTGTTTGTGTTACGGTATGTAACAGATTTCACAAAAATAAATAAAATAGAACTGAAAAATATAAAAAAGGTTAGCAAAAGGTTAACAAATTCAAATTATATTTTTTTACAATTATCAGGTCTGTTAAAATTTAATCTTTTGCAATACTTTTTTTATTTTCGTAATAATAATACAAGTGTTTTTTCATTTATTTCAATCAATATTATCTTTTTTCTTGCAAAGATAACAAACTTTAATCAATATAATTCTAATTTGTATATTCATACCTTATTATTACTAATTAAATAATAATATTACTTTTGTTTTTTATCAATTTTATAATAATAAAATAACAAAAATGACAAAAGAAGAAATAATAACAGAAATAAATAAAGCTAAAAATGCTCATGTATTATGGTTTGCAAATGCAATGGCATTATCAACGGGTACTGATCCGGGAGATTCAAGTGTTCCGAAAAGACATACCGAATGTGCTTTCGGGAAATGGTATTACGGTACAGGTCAGGAAAATAATTATTTAGAATCTTATAAAGCAATTGAAGGAATTCATAAAGAATTACACAATCAATATAATGAAATATTTAAACAGTTTAAGAAATTGGATTCGGAAGGATTTTTTGAAGATATTACACTCAGAGATTCTGCGGAACAGTTGAATTTTAATATTACAATTGATAAATTAAAAGATATTTCCTTAGAATTATTAGAGAAATTGACTGACTTGCAGGCAGAGTTGAAGTAGATTTTATTGTTTACCTTTTGCTAACCTTATTATCCTTATTTTTTTATAAAATAACTAATTTTGTTTGATTTTTTAAAAAAAAGATTTATGAATCAACTTAAAGATAATTTGTTAAAAGTAATTTTTTTGATTTTACTTATATGTGCTTTTGTCATACGATTAAATGCACAAAATCAAAAATTTCCTCTTTCAAGACAAGATTCAGCAAATATATCAATTTTTGAACAAAAAGCTGAAACTTACAGAGCTAATACATTTTTTAAAGAAGAAAGCGATTGTTACAATAAAATAGCTGATATTTGGTGGGAACATAATTATTTTTCTGCTGCTGCCGAATATTATAATAAATCTTTAGATATAAATAAAAAATTGGCAAATGCCAATGGTATAGCTATGATTAACAGTAATTTGGCATTAATTTATGCAGATAAAGGCGATTACAATAAATCGTTGGAATATTTTGATAAAACATTGTCAATACGTAAAGCACGAAAAGAAAAGATCGGGATTATTGCTGCACATATTAATATGTCAGTAGTATTAAATAATCTGAAGCGATATAATGAATCTGTTCAACACTTGGAAAAGGCTTTAGATCTGGCAAGAGAAATGAATGATCCCGTTCAAATGCGTTCCTGCTACGGAATGTTATCGGAAACTTATGAAAAAGCAGGTAATTCAAAAAAATCAATGTATTATTTTGAGTTATACAGAGATTTTAATGAACTTGTTGAAAATAAAAAAGTTAAGAAAGCTATAGATTACGCAAAAGAACAAAAGCTACAGAAAGAACTTGCCGAAAAAGAAAATAAAATAAAAGAATTAGAAATTCTGAAAAAGAATTATGAATTATATACAAAAGGAAAAAAACTTAAGGAATCGGAATCTCAAACATTGAGTTTACTTGATACAATTTCAGAGAAGGATTTGAAATTAAAATATATTGAAAATGAAAAGAAATTAGAAATAATACGAAATCAACAGACTGTTTTAAAAAATAAACTTTTAATCAGAAATATCATTTTAATTACATCCGTATTTCTGTTAATTCTTTTTATCGTAGTTTTTTTCTATATTCAAAAACAAAAGTCGAACAAATTACTAAAAGCAAAAAATACTGAAATTTCGCAAAAAAACAAACGAATTCAAATACAAAAAAACAATATTGAAGAATTACTTATAAAAACTACAGAAGCACACGAATCAATAAAAAAAAGTATAGATTATGCTGCATTCATACAATCGGCAATGATTAACAAAACACCGAAATTAAAAGATTATTTACCTGACTCATTTATTCTGTACAAACCTAAAGATGCAGTAGGAGGAGATTTTTATTGGTATGCAAAGGTTGGATATAAAATTGTTATTGCAGCAGTTGATTGTACCGGACACGGTGTACCCGGAGCATTTTTGACGGTTTTGGGAAATAATTTATTAAATCAAATTGTTACAATATCTGAAATAACTAATCCGAGTGAGATTTTAAGTAAAATGCACTATTATATTACCGAAACACTTAACCAAAAAAACGGTAATAATAAAGACGGGATGGATATAGCTATATGCACTGTTGATACAAAAGAAAGCAAGTTAAGTTTTGCCGGAGCAAATAATCCTTTAGTATTGATTAAAGATAATAAGATGCAAATTATAAAAGGAAATAAATACGGGTTGGGAGGTTTTGCGGATATGCTTTATAACAGAAGAATTGAAATTACCGGAAAAGATAATGAAAGGTATGATACCCACCAAGTTGATATTAAAAAGGGAACTGCAGTTTATTTATTTTCTGACGGTTTTCAAGATCAAATAGGAGGAAATAAAACAAAAAAGCTAAGATCTTCTGCTTTCTATAATCTTCTTTATACAGAGTATAAATTAGCTTCCGAGCAACAAAAAGAAAAGTTAATCTCTTTTTTTAACGACTGGAAAGGAGAAAACGAACAAGTTGACGATATAGTCGTAATAGGAATTAAATTTTAAATAAAATGAAAAATAAAATGAAAAAACTCCGGTTTATTGCAATTATTATAGTTTCGGAAATATTTTGCTTTACTGCGTTAAATGCACAAACAGAAATCATTCCTGAAAAAACAAGTTATGAAGACTCTTCGGGTTTATTGTATTGGAATAAAGATTTGCCTGTTTACCTTCATTTGTCATCAAAACCCGACGAAAAAGGAAATTTGCTTAACAGTAAAGTTTCTGCCAAATATACAAATCCTTTTTATTTTGATACGGAAGGTATTAATTATATGCGAACCAGATATGCCGTTGATACGGCGACGAGGAAAACCGTAAACCCGCATATAGAAATTTTATGGGAAGTATATGCCGACGGAAAAGCTCCTCTTACAAAAGCAAAATTTTCAGATGCAAAAAAATATGTTTTTGAAGGTAAAACCTTTTACGGCAAAGGTTTAAGAATTTTATTAAATGCCGAAGATGCCGGTTCGGGAGTTAAAGATATTTATTATTCCGTTAATTCGGAGCCGTATAAAAAATATACAACTAAATTAATCCCTAATCCGAACGAGAAAATTTGCGAATTAAAATATTATGCGACTGATAATACGGGAAATATTGAAGATGTTAAAAAGAATAAAATAACTTTCTTTATAGACGAAGATGCTCCCGAAACTTTTCATAATATTACCGGTATTGATATAAAAAGAAGTATAATTGCCCTAAATACAAAAATATACCTTGATGCTTCCGATTCAAAATCAGGTATAAAGGCAACATATTATAAATTTGACAAAGGTCCGTATATTCCGTATAACGGGAATATTTTGCCGCTGAAACAATTAACTGAGGACCATCATACATTAACATATTATTCTGAAGACAAAGTCGGAAACAAAGAAACACCCAAAACATTTGAATTCTTTTTGGATAAAAGTGCACCAATTCTTACTTCCGATGTTCTGGGAGACAGGTTTATCGTCAACAACAAAATATACTTTTCAGGAAGAACGAAACTTAAATTAACTGCCGTTGATAATAAATCAGGCGTAAAAGAAGTAAAATACGAAATAGACGGCTCCGAATTTAAAAAATATACTCAACCGTTCTATTTACCTAAAGAACCCGGTTATCATATTATTAAATATTATGCAATTGACAGAATGAATAATAATACGGGAATAAGCGGAAATAATGTTAAAAATTATAAATATTCAACCAAAAAGATATATGTTGATTTAGTAGGTCCTACACTTAAACACTCGTTTATAGGTAAAAGATTTTATACCAGAGATACGGTTTTTCTCGGAAAAAATTCAAAAATCAAGTTATCGGCTGTTGATACCGAATCCGGTTTACAATATATATCATATTCAATCGACGGGGTTCAAAAAGAAACAATGTATAAAGAACCTTTCACCGTTTCCGGAAACGGAAAACACTTGATTGAATATTTCGGTTATGATAATGTAAACAACAGAAATATAGGACGTTTTTATGTCAAAGTAGATGAAAATCCGCCGGAACCGAATTATACATTCAGCGTTAAGCCGTACAGAACAGAGAATAATCTGAATGTATATCCTTCTTATGTTATGGTATATTTATCAGGTGTCGACCGAATGACCGGAACCGAGCAAATCTTTTATTCCGTTAACGGAAGTATTGAAAAACTTTATACAATTCCGATTTCCGGTTTTACAAAAGGAAAAAACACATTAAAATTCAAAACTGTCGATAAACTCGGAAACGAAAAATATGATAAAGTGAGTTTTATTATTGAATAACATTTATATAAACACAAATAAGGCTGTCTTTTAAGGCAGTCTTTTTCTTGTCGGAATGTCAAGATTATAATCTCAAATTATTTACCTGAATTCGATATAATAAAAATAAAAGTGCATTAGATTTGGATTAAAAATCAGGAAATTATAACGAGTTATTATGAAATATTTTCTGTCCGAAGCTGATGTGTTTTTGTTTTTTCTTTTAAAGATTTCAACAATTAACTCCTGAATTTTACCAAATTTTCTTGAATTATCCCGATAATACGGCAAAAATTCGTTTTGTTTATAAGCTAATTGTTTGAAACCGTGAACAAATTTTATATAGAATTCAGGTTATTAGTTTACCGCAAATTTACTCAGTTTCCGTTTTCAATCTTTCCGTCTTTCAGTTTTATTATTCTGTCGGACATTTGTGCAAGTTCATTATTGTGAGTAACGATTACAAAGGTTTGTTCGAATTTATCTCTTAATGAAAAGAAAAGCTGATGCAATGTTTTTTTATTTTCTGTGTCCAAATTCCCCGACGGTTCATCCGCAAGTATAACAGAAGGATTATTAATTAATGCTCTTGCGACAGCAACACGTTGTTGTTCTCCGCCCGACATTTCATTAGGTTTATGCTCTGCTCTGTCGGAAAGATTCAGAAATTGCAAAAGTTCTTCGGCTCTTTTTATTGCCTCTTTTCTGTTTGTACCTTTGATAAATGCCGGCATACAAATATTTTCAATTGCCGTAAATTCCGGTAATAAATGGTGAAACTGAAACACAAATCCGATATGTTCATTTCGAAATTTAGCCAAGTCTTTAGGATTTAGTTTAGTAATTTCTGTTTGATTTATAAAAACAGTACCTTCGTCAGCATTTGAGAGAGTTCCGATAATTTGCAGTAATGTTGTTTTTCCGGCACCGCTCGGTCCGGTAATTGCTACAATTTCTCCCTTTCTGATATTGGCATTTATTCCTTTTAAAACAGTTAGTTTATCAAAAGATTTTTTTATGTTATTAATTTTAATCATAGAGAGTTACTTGTTATGTACGGGCTGTTTTTTTTCACTGTTAATTTTAGGTTTATGCTGTTGAAATTCATTTTTCGGTTCATCATTTAAAAAAGCATCTTCATCATTTTTAATAATTTTTCCCGTAACATCCGTAAATCTATAAACAGTAAAATCTAAATTTGATTCAAATCCTCCTTTTCCTGTAATCTCAAATCCGCTTTTATCAATGATATTTACCGGTTTAACAGAATAAATTTTTTCTGATTTTTCATCTAAGAATAATTCTTCTGTTCTTAAAATACTTCCTTTTACGTTTGTTAATACAACATTTCCTTTAGCTTCGGCAAAATTCTTTTTTTCATAATAAATACCGTAATCAGCCCTTAAACTTGAATGTACATTCATATGTTTATCGTAAAAAATCAGTGTAATTCCTTTCGGAAAAACAGAATAATCCTTTTGAGGTTTTGTATATCGGTATGCCAAAGGAGTTGACAGAACAATTTGAGTATGACCGTTGATACTGTATTGAGAATTCAAATTTTTAACAGTAATATCGGGCAATTCTTTATTATTTGTCAGAGCTTTTATCTCCTTCATGTCATTTTTACAGGAAAAAAGCAGAAATAACAAAAATAAGAAGCTGATTAAAAATTTGATTTTATACATTAAACATTGTCTCCTGTTAAATTTTGTAATGTTATTTTTATTCGTTCCATTGCCTGCTCAATTTTATTTTTTCCTAAAGCAAATGAAAACCGGATACAATCATTATCACCGAAAGCTGAACCCGGAACTGTAGCAACATGGGCTTCATTCAACAGAAACATACTTAAGTCAGAAGCATTTTTAATATTAAAATAATTATTAATTTTTCCGAAATAACTTTTAACATCCGGAAAAATATAAAATGCACCTTCAGGAATATATGTTTTGAAACCCGGAATTTTATTCATTAGCTCTACAATTAAATCTCTTCGTTCTTTAAATGCTTGATTCATACCCATTGTATATATATTATCTCCCTGAAGTGCAGCCATTGCAGCTTTTTGAGAAATGGAACTTGCACCGGATGTATATTGTCCCTGCAGTTTAATACACGAATCAACAATCCATTTAGGTGCTGCCATATATCCCAATCTCCAACCGGTCATTGCATAACCTTTTGACATTCCGTTAATTACAATTACCCTGTCTTTAATTGCTTCAAATTGTGCAATACTTTCATGTTTGCTTACGAAATTAATGTGTTCATATATTTCATCTGAAATAACATAAATATTTTCGTGTTTTTCCAAAACGTCAGCAATAGCTTTCAGTTCATCTTTTGAATATACACTTCCGGCAGGATTTGAAGGTGAGCTGTACAGTAAAACTCTTGTTTTTGGTGTAATTGCCTCTTCAATTTCTTTTGCCGTTACTTTGAAGTTATTATCAATGCTTGTTTTAATAAACTTTTTTTTGCCTTCGGCCAGATTAACCAGTTCGGCATAACTTACCCAATAAGGTGTGGGAACAAGAATTTCATCTCCTTTGTTTATCAATGTTAAAATTGTATTAGCCAGTGCTTGTTTTGCACCGTTTGTAACAATAATCTGATCTTTAGTATAATCTAAACCGTTTTCATTCTTGAACTTTTCAACAATTACTTGTCTTAAATCGGAATAGCCCGGAACAGGTGTGTAAAATGTGAAATTGTTATCGATAGCATCTTTAGCAGCTTGTTTAATATGCGGCGGAGTGGGAAAATCCGGTTGTCCTACACTCATATCTATTATGTCAATACCTTTTTCTCTTAATTCTCTGCTTCTTTTTGACATTTCAAGGGTCTGAGAAACAGAAATTCGTTTAATACGCTTTGAGGTTGTATAATTCATTATCAGATTTCAGAATTTAAAATGAAGCAAAGGTTTAAATTTTTTTTATAAAAAACAACGATTTGTGGGTGCTTTTTCGGAGAAAAGAATAATAACTGAAAAAGAGTTTTTTATTTTGCAGCGGAAAGATTACTTTTTTGTGTTTCTTTTAATTTTTTATACCATTCATAAAATTCATCAAATGTTATGATTTTCTCTCCGAAATCTTCTAAATATTTATTCTTCTCAGTTTCGTTAATATGAACTTTTTTAATTTTATATACCCAATTATCACGTACGGACAAAGAATATCCTCCGAGAATTCTGTTTCTGTCGATTATTTTAACTTGTTGAGACATAATTTTTATTGAGTGTTTATCTAATCATAATCAAAATTTGTACCTTAAATTTCAAAATTGAAAAAAATATTAATTCAAGAGTTTTTTTTTATAACACGAACTTATTTTATTTTTGAAGAATATTTATAAAAAAGCTGAAATGGATTTATCATTTGTAATTTCATTGTTGAATGAAGAAGAGTCTTTACCGGAGTTGTATGACCGGATAGTTAAAGTATGTAAGGAGAACAATTTTTCTTATGAAATTATTATGATTGATGACGGAAGTAAAGATAATTCGTGGAGTGTTATTGAAGATTTGTCTGAAAAAGACGAACAGGTAAAAGGCATTAAATTCAAAAAGAATTACGGAAAATCTGCAGCAATTTTTGAAGGATTTGCTGCGGCAGAAGGTAATGTTGTTATAACTATGGATGCTGATTTGCAGGATAATCCCGAAGAAATTCCGGAACTTTATAAAATGATAACAGATGAAAACTTTGATTTAGTTTCAGGTTGGAAAAAGAAACGATACGACCCGATATTAAGCAAAAATCTGCCGAGTAAATTTTTTAATTTTACGGCAAGAACAGTAAGCGGATTGAAACTGCATGATTTTAATTGCGGATTAAAAGCTTATAGAAATAATGTTGTTAAAAGCATTGAAGTTTACGGTGAAATGCACCGTTATATACCCATTCTTGTTAAACAAGCCGGATTTACAAAAATTACCGAAAAAATTGTAAAACATCAGGAAAGGAAATACGGCAAATCAAAATTCGGTCCGGAACGTTTTATTAACGGGTTTTTAGATTTGCTTTCAATTACTTTTATTACGAGATTTGCAAAACGACCTATGCACTTTTTCGGAACTTTGGGTTCTTTCAGTTTCTTTATAGGTTTTATGATTTTAATTTATTTATCAATTGCAAAAATCTTTTGGCAAGAATATGCTATGACGCAAAGACCTTTATTCTTCCTCGGATTATTAGCAATTGTTTTCGGAACTCAATTATTTATGACGGGTTTGCTTGCAGATTTGGTTTCCAGAACTTCACAGGACAGAAATAAATATATTGTTGATAAAAAACTTAATTTGCCTGATTAAAAAGTATAAGTTTTTATTTATCTGATACAATAAATTTCTGCAGTTGTTATTATGAATTGTTAAAATAATGAATTTATATAGTCGTCATCTGCAAAATTTGGTAATGTTACTTTTAAAGCTGTATTTTTCTGCATTGCTCTTTTTATTGCAGAAAATGCACCTTTATTTCTTGCCCAGCTTCTTCTGGTAATTCCGTTGTTTACATCCCAATGTAACATCATTTGTAATCTGCGTTCGGCATCATTGCTTCCGTCAAGGAGCATTCCGAAACCGCCGTTTATTACCTCACCCCAGCCGACACCGCCGCCGTTATGAATTGAAACCCATGTTGCTCCTCTGAAACTGTCGCCGATAACATTCTGAATTGCCATATCTGCGGTAAATTGAGATCCGTCGTAAATATTAGACGTTTCCCGATAGGGTGAATCAGTGCCTGAAACATCATGGTGGTCTCTTCCGAGAACAACGGGTGTTGAAATTTCTCCGGATTTTACAGCACTGTTAAATGCTTTGGCAATTTTTATCCTGCCTTCGCAATCGGCATATAAAATACGAGCTTGCGACCCGACTACTAATTTATTTTTTCCTGCTTCTTCAATCCACTTTATGTTATCGTGCATTTGCGATTGTATTTCGTCGGGTGCATTTTCTGCAATTTTTCGCATTATTTTTGCAGCAATTTTATCTGTTTTTTCAAGATCCTCAGGTTTTCCCGAAGTACATACCCAACGGAAAGGTCCGAAACCGAAATCAAAGAACATGGGACCCATAATATCCTGAACATAAGAGGGATAAATAAATGTTCCGTCTTCTTTTGTAATATCTGCTCCTGCACGGCTTGCTTCGAGTAAAAAAGCATTTCCGTAATCGAAAAAATAAGTACCTTTATCAGTATGTTTTTTTATTGCAGCAGCTTGTCTTCTTAATGATTCTCTGACTTTTTCTTTAAAAAGTTCAGGATTTTCAGCCATTAATTTATTTGCTGCTTCAAAACTTAAACCGGCAGGATAATAACCGCCAGCCAAGGGATTATGCAGGGATGTTTGGTCCGAACCCAAATCAACATAAACATTTTCTTCGGCAAATTTTTCCCAAACATCAACAATATTTCCTTTAAAAGCAATTGATACAACTTCTTTGTCAGCCTGTGCTTTTTTAATTCTTTTGACTAAATCGTCAAGATTTTCAATAACTTCATCAACCCAGCCCTGACTGTGCCTTTTTTCAACTGCAGCTTTATTAACTTCAGCTACTACGGAAATAACTTCCGAAATATTTCCGGCTTTCGGTTGAGCTCCGGACATACCTCCTAATCCTGAAGATAAGAACAGTTTTCCTTTTAAATCAGTTTCTCCGGGTTTTAAAATTTTTCTTCCTGCATTCAAAATTGTAATTGTAGTTCCGTGAACAATTCCCTGCGGACCTATATACATATATGAACCTGCTGTCATTTGTCCGTATTGTGAAACTCCGAGTGCATTGAATTTTTCCCAATCATCGGGTTTAGAATAATTCGGAATAACCATGCCGTTTGTTACAACAACTCGCGGAGCATCTTTATGAGAAGGAAATAATCCGAGCGGATGTCCCGAATACATAACTAATGTTTGCTCGTCAGTCATTTGCGATAAATATTTCATCGTGAGCAGGTATTGTGCCCAATTTTGAAAAACAGCTCCGTTTCCTCCGTATGTAATGAGTTCATCGGGATGTTGAGCCGTTGCATCGTCTAAATTATTTTGTATCATCAACATTATTGCAGCAGCTTGTTTGCTTTTTGCCGGATATTCATTTATTGGTCTTGCAAATATTTTATAATCAGGGCGAAAACGATACATATAAATTCTGCCGTACGTTTCAAGTTCATTCAGAAATTCCGGAGCAAGTTCTTTGTGATGTTTTTTGTCAAAATAACGCAAAGCATTTTTTAATGCTAATTTTTTCTCAACCTTATTAAGAATTTCTTTACGTTTAGGTGCATGACTTACGTTTGAACGTCGTTCTTTTTTTGGAGGCAAAACATCAGGAATGCCTTGTTGTATTAATTTTTTGAATGTTTGATTATCCATAATTTGAATGTTATTTTTATTTGCGAATTTAGTAATTTATTAAATAACAGAATTACTGTTTCTTAACATAAATTCTTCTTCATATTGTCAAAAACTTATTAAAGGTACTACTTCTTCATAAACCAAATCTGAGTTTTTATTATTTTTTCCTTTAATAACAGACATACATTTCAATACTTTTTTCTTTAATTTGTCATTTCTTAAAGCTGTTTGTCTGAATGCTCTTGCTGCTGATTTTCTTATATTCATACTCTCAGTATCCGATAATTCAATTCCTTTTTGGAAGAAATTTTCAAAGAAAGTATCTTTAATTTCATTATTAATCATCGCTATACGAGAATATAATACAAAACCGCAAGATATTTTAAATTCTGTATCAGAACTAATTAATTCAAATGCTTTATCGTAAAATTTTTTATCTTTTTCAAGAATATTTAGTACTGTTTGCTCTGCCAATTCCTGAGTAGATATATCTTCAATAATTTTATTAATTTCATCATTGTTTAATTTGCTAATATCGTCAATCATCAGTGCCAAGATTTTTGTTTCGCGAAAGTTTTTTGTTCTTAATAAATCTGCTAAATGACAGTTTGGTTTGTATGTTTCCGAGATTTTTTTAAGATTTATTAAGCTGACACCAAAGTTTTTATAATAATTTAAACCGAGACGTTTCATCCCGTCGACAGTAGGACCGCTTTCATAATATCGAATTTCTTTTAAAATAGTTTTAAAATCTTTTTCGGGGGTATTCATAATTTATGTGTATTATAGAAAAATGCAAAAATATATTATTTCATACTGAAAAAAGGATATTTTACAGAAGAAAATACATATTTTATATAATTTATTGTTACAGATTGCAACTTTTGTTATAAATTGCAGTCTGAATAAAAACCTTATTAGTTAAACTTTTAAAAAAATCTGTTATGAAAACAAAACAATTTAAAATTTTTGCAATTTTATTTGCAATCGGATTAACGGTATTTTCCTCTTGTAAAAAACCCGATCCCGACTCTCAATCGGCTGAAGATAATGCCAGAGGAAGTTATATTATGGCTGACGCTTTTGCTGTTTCAAATTCCGAAGCAGGAGGAACCGACGGAAAAATTGCATATCCGAAAGGGATGCAAGTTGTTAGAAATTTGACTGCTCGTACTGTAACAATTACGTTTGATTCTTGTGATTTCAGAGGTAAAGTAAGAAACGGAATTATTCATGTGGCATATGCTCTTCATCCTGATATTGGTTTAAGAGCTGTTGATCTTACAATTACATTTGAAAATTACTACATTGACGGAATTCATGTCGAAGGTACTATTAAAACAACTTTCGGAGGAACATATACCAAGCCGGCAATTCATGTGATTGCAACAAATATGAAAGCGACTTTTCCTGATAATAAAGTATTAAGCTGGTCTTCAGATAAAACGTTTACAATGACCTCCGGATACAGAACATATACAATTGATGATAATGTTATAGAAATTTCAGGAACCGTAAACGGTACAAACAGGGCAGGTAAAGAATTTCATTCTGTGTATGATAAAGTTACTCTTAAAAGAAGTTGTCCGGACGGTTATCCTGTTTCCGGGACTGTTACGATAACCAGTGACAAAGGTGAAACCGTAATAGATTACGGAGACGGAACTTGTGATGATATTATTACAGTTTCAAATAACGGAGTTACCTTAACAATTCATTTGGACCAATAAGTTATAAAAAACATCTTTTAAGGACTGATACATTTTTGCATCAGTCCTTTTTGTTTTTATTAAAGAGTAAAAAAATTTTCGGATTTTATTTTTTTATGTAATTTCGTCAAATAAACCTATATTTATCCAACTTCAGAATATGAAAAATTTTATTTTAATTCTTATTTTCCTTTTTCCGATTCTCGGATTTGCTCAGAATAATTCGATTGACAGTTTAAAACAAGCTGCAGAAAAATCTGAAATTGATACCGTTAAAGTTCAAATTTACAATAAACTTTCAAATATGCTTAAAGGCAGGGATAATAAGCAAGCTTTATTTTATGCAGAAAAATCTTTGTTATTAGGCAAAAAAAGCGGTTATTTAAAAGGTGTTGCTCAAGTTTATAAAACAATCGGAATAATTAATCTCTTTAAAGGAGAAATTGACAGTGCTTTTTTATACTTTGATAAAAGTTTAAAGACTTTTGAGAAATTGGGTGATAAAAAAGGAGTTGCGGCAAGTTATGTAAACATCGGTATTTTAAATAAAAATATCGGTCAGATTAAAGAATCCGGAGACAGTTATCAAAAAGCTCTTGAAACATATAAAGAAATTAATGATAATGAAGGCATTGCAAAAACATATTTGAATCTTGGTAATTTGTTTAAATTACAAGGAGATATGAAAACAGCACTTGACTATTATTATAAAAGTTTAAAGTTTTATGAAAATATTGATAATAAACATAGTATTGCTCAATTATACCAAAATATAGGAATAGTTTACGGGGAATTAAATGACTCTGAAAAAGCAATTGAAAATTTTAATAATGCTTTAAAAATCTTTAATGAAATAAAGGATATTAAAGGAATTGCGGAAGTTAATAATAATATCGGAAATACGTATTTGGAAAATGAAGAATATGATCTTGCCGTTTCTTATTTTGAAAAATCATTAACATTATTTAAGGAAATGGGATATACTCCTAAGATTGCAAGATTGTACTATAATTTAGGTGATGCAAATAACAACCTTAAAAAATATTCGGCAGCAAAAGATTATTTTGATAAAAGTTTTGAAATATATCAAAATATAGGATATGCTGCAGGAATGGCACTGTGTTATAACGGTTTCGGAGAATATTATTACAATATAAAAAATTATAAAAAAGCAACTGAAAATTTGGAAAAAGCTAAAAAACTTTCTTTGGGTGTTGATTTAAGAACATTGAGTGATGCAGTTGAATGGCTGAGTAAATCGTATGCAAAAACAGCTGATTATAAAAAAGCATACGAAAATCATGTTTTGTTTAAGCAATTTAATGACAGTATTTTTAATGATAATAATGATAAAGCTATAACAGCTTTAAGTATGCAATATGAGTTTGATAAAAAAGAGAAGATTCGAGAAATTGAAGAGAAAAAGAAAGAAGCTCTGCAAAAAGAAAAAGATAAACGTGATAAACTTGTGAAATTTGCATTATCTGCCGGAATTCTGTTAATGTTGATAATCGCCGTAATTTTAATAAGAAACTACAGAAGAAAAGTAAAAGCAAACAATTTATTAACAGCTCAAAAAAACGAAATTGAACATCAAAAAGTTGAGTTGGAACACAGGAATGAGGAAATTCAAGCTCAAAGAGACGAAATTGAAGATAAAAATGTATTGATTACGGAGCAAAGGGATATTGCCTTAAAACAAAAACAAGAAATAACGGACAGTATTCAGTATGCACAACGCATACAAGAAGCAGTATTGCCTGACAAACAGATGTTTGTAAATGATATCAGCGATTATTTTATATTATTTAAACCAAAAGATATTGTAAGCGGCGACTTTTACTGGATGACAAAAGCAGATGAGAAATTAATTATTGTTGCGGCTGATTGTACCGGGCACGGTGTTCCCGGAGCGTTTATGAGTATGTTGGGAGTAACTTTCTTAAATGAAATTGTAAATAAAGACAGAGTTTTACAGGCAAACGAAATTTTGAATCGTTTAAGAAATAAAGTTATTGAATCTTTACATCAAAAAAACAGAGAAACTAAAGACGGAATGGATATAGCTGTTTCCATTATTGATCCGTCGAAAAACGAATTTCAATATGCAGGAGCTTATAATCCGATTTATATGATACCTGCAGGATATGAAAATCCTGAAATAAACAAAATTGCTGCTGACAGGATGCCTATAGGAATACATTTGAAAATGGATACCGACTTTACCAATCATGTTATTAAATATCAAAAAAATGATATTATTTACATGTTTTCTGACGGTTATATGGATCAGTTCGGCGGTGAAAAAGGCAGAAAATTAAAATCAAAACATTTTCAAGAGTTGTTAGTAACCATTCATAAAAAACCGATGCCGGAGCAAAAAGAGTTATTGGATAATTTTCTGGCAAAATGGAAAGGAGAAAGAGAACAATTGGATGATATACTTGTAATCGGAATAAAATTATAAAACAAACAGATTATTTTGTTAAAAGGAATTGAATTTTTTTTATTTTGAACTTTTTAACAAAGTAAATAATAAATTCTTTTTTTTCGGAGAAATCGGGATTTCCGAATTATCTTTCATACAAATAAATCCGGTGTTTCGTTTGTTTATTTTCGTAATGTAATTAATATTAATTATATGAGAACGATGAATTCTTATAAATGTATCTTCGGGAAGAAGATCCTCAAATTCTTTTAAAGTTTTTGAAATGATAATCTTTTGATTATTTGCAAGATAAAAAATTGTGTAATTATTATCCGAATTACACCTTGTAATATCGTCTATATCAACAATATACGTATTATCAGAAGTATTTAAAATTATTTTTTCGGGCTTATTATTTAATTGATTTAGATTTGTGAGCAATGTTTTAATTTTAACTTGTTCATTTTCTTGTTTTATTTTAGTTAATGCTTGGTTCACAGCATTCACCAATTCAAGGGCATTAACAGGTTTTAATATATAATCTAAAGCACTGAACTTTATTGCCTTAACAGCATGCTCCTCGTGTCCGGTAATAAAAATAACTTTAAAATTATAATCTTTAAGGTTTTTGAGAACATCAAAGCCGGTTCCGTCGGGCATATCAATATCTAAAAAAACAATATTCGGTTGAAATTTGCTTATAATTTCAATCCCTGATGCAACATTCTTTCCGATTTTAATTTCAATATCAGGAAAATGAAATTTTATTATATTGAAAATTAATTCTTGAGAATTTTTTTCATCATCAACAATAACAGCTTTTATGTGTTTAAAATTCTTCAATATAAGGTATTTTAAAATTTATTTTTGTGCCGTGTAATTTGGAATCAATGCTTTTCAAATCCTGAATGTTCAAAATGACTTCTTTTCTGTATTTTTTTTCTGTAATTCTACGTATTCGTTCTTCTGTAATTCTGATTGCCAAGGATGTATGATTCTTATCTGAATGTACTGCACTATTTATTCCGATTCCGTTATCTTTAATCTCAACAAAAATAAAATTATTTTTTAATGAAAATGATAAATTTATGACAGCTCCCTGAATTTCTTCCGTAAAAGCATATTTAAAAGAGTTCTCAATAAAGGGTTGAATCAACATCGGCGGGATTAGACAATTTTCAATATCAATATTTTCGGAAAAACTAACAAAAAATTCCGGAGGGTAGTTTACATGTAATTTTTGAAATTTAACATAATAAGTCAAAATCTCTATTTCCTTTTTTAACGATATTAATTCTTTTCCTGAGCATTCAAGAATTAATCGCATAAGTTTTGCAAATTCAGCTATGTAAATTGACGAAGATTTTAAATCATTTTTATACATAAAATTTTCAACAGATGAAAGAGCATTAAAAATAAAATGCGGATTCATTTGAACTCTTAGTAATCTATTTTCAAGTTCGGTTTCTTTAATTTCGGATTTTAATTTTTTTCGATTATACATTAAGGCCAAAATAACTAAAAAGAAAAAAAGAAAAGATGAAATTGAAATTAACAAAATCAAACGATTTTTACTTTCTCTTTTTAGTAATTCCTGATTTTTTTTATACAATTCCAGTTCTTGTTCCTTTTTAGTTGTTTCAAATTTTATTTCAAGTTCCGAAAATTTATTTTTGCTTTCAATGTTAAAAATACTGTCATAATATAATCTGTGAAGTTTGGAATATTCATATGCTTTTTTGAAGTTGCCGATACTGTCGTAACAGTTTATTATCTTATCTGTTACCAGCTCTAATTTTACATAATTTTTTTCACGAATATTTGCATTTAAAGCACTGTCAAGAAAAAGTATTGCAGTATGAAATTTTTTCATATTCATATAATTTTGAGCAATCATATTATAAGCATATGAAATATCCATTTTTGCATTTAATTTTTTATATGTTTTTAGTGCTTGAGTTTCATATTTAACAGATTTTTTATAATTTTTAAGTTTAGAATTAATCTTTGCAATCCCGCTTAAACATTTCGCCGAATTAAGCAAATTATTGCTTTTCAGAAAAAAATTATTTGCTTGTGTATATTTTTGTATTGCATTTTTATATTATCCCATATTTGTATATACGGTAGCAATATTCATAAACGATATAGCAATTCCTTCGCTGTTGTTTAGTGAAATAAACTTCTTTTTTGATATATTATAGTATTTTAAAGCTTTTTTATACTCGTTTTTTATGAGATATAAATTACCTAATGCTCCGTATGCAATTGCCGAAACTCTTGTATTGTTATTAATTTCGGTAAGTTCAATTATTTCGGTATAAATTTTAATTGCTTTATCATACTCACCTAAGTTTAAGTACGAATTCCCTAAGTTTCCTTTAGAAGATATGATTAAAGAGGTATCTTTTAATGTTTCTGCAATCTCTAATGCTTGGTTGAAAAAATGTTTTGCATTCCGGATATTGCCCCTGTCATTATTTAAAATACCTAATCTTATTTGTATTTGAGCCTGACTCTTAAAATCTTTATCATTCTTTGTTTTTATTAAAGCCTTGTTTAACCAATATTCCGAACTGTCAGGTTTAGTATAAGTATAAGTTTCGGAAAGTGTGATGCAAGCCTTAGTGTATTGTTGAGAATTTTCGAATTTAATAATATTTCTTAAACTGTCTGTATTTTGCGAATACAAGACAGTAAATGAAGACAAAAAAAGAATTAAGATATTATACTTCATTTTGGATAAACTATGGTTTTACCATACAAATATAATTTATTTTTTCTCTCTTACTAATTAAATAATAACGTTCACTAAAAAAACTCGCTGTTTCGAGGTATTCATTATTAAAAGTGGTGTTAGTTATTGTACCTTTGAATAACTTTAAAATTTTATTAATTATGAAAAAAAAACTACAACACTCATTTTTGTTTTATTAATAACACTTTTATTAATAAACACACAAAATGCTGTTTCACAGGTTTTAATATCCGGCAGCAGCGGCACACCCGACAATTCAGCTATGCTGGAAATTAAGTCAACAGATAAAGGACTGTTAATTCCTCGAATGAACACAACCCAAAGAACAAGTATTTCCAATCCTGTAAAAGGATTATTAGTTTATGATACAGACTTAGGAAGTTTCTTTCTTTACGGAGTAACGGCAAAAGGCAGCAGCGGATGGATTAATTTATCAGGTTCGGCTGAAATTTGGAAACAATCGGGTACAAATGTTTACCTTTCAAATTCTGCTTATAATGTAGGTATAGGAACATCAACACCAAGCAGAAGATTAGTTATAAGAGCCGACAATGATAGCGATACATTAATGGAAATACAAGATCAATACGGAAATCCTTTAATGGTTATTACCCCGCAGCTGACAAAGTTTAATTTTAAGGAAGGAGCAAAAGGCGTATCGGGCGGATTTGCCGTCGGACGCTATGCTTTGGCAAAAGGAAATAAGGCAATAACCAAGGCATCATTACTTGAAATAACTACTGACAGTACCCGAATTTACACTTCTGCAAAAGCCGGTATATCGGGAGGATTTGCCGTCGGACGCTATGCTTTGGCAAAAGGAGGGAAATCTTATATTAAAAAATATTTTTTTACCGATTACGACAGTACGCGAATATATACCGACGGTTCCGGAACAAAAGGCGTTTCCGGCGGATTTGCAGTAGGAAGATATGCCTTGGCAAAAGGCAGCACACAAAATTATAATTTTTTTACGGATGTTGACAGTACACGTGTATTTACCGGAGGTTTAACCAAAGGCGTTTCCGGCGGATTTGCCGTTGGTCGTTATGCCTTAGCAAAAGGCAGCAACGGAAATTATATGTATATGGTTCCCGATAATTATTTTATAGGCGATCAGTCCGGTGAAAAACTGCAAACAGGAACATATACCGGAAAATACAATACATTTTTCGGGTATCAAACCGGAATGAATGATACATACGGAGGCAATAATGTTTTTATAGGCTATAAAAGTGGCTTAAGTAATATCGGTGATGCAGGAGGACTTGGTTCCAGAAATGTTTTTCTGGGCTTTGAATCAGGATACAGTAATACAACAGGGACAGATAATGTTTTGTTGGGTTATCAAGCAGGGCATGAAGTGACGATAGCCGGAAATAATATCAGTATAGGAAGTGAAGCAGGATTTGGCAATACAAATAATTCAGATAATATATTCTTGGGCAGACAGGCAGGATATAATCATACGGGAACAGGCACACCGAATTCGGCAAATAATAACATATATCTAGGATACAGAGCCGGATACGGTAATGCCGGAGGTGACAGAGGACAAAATAATATCTTTATGGGAAGCGAAAGCGGTAATAATAATTATTCGGGAAATAATAATATTTTTATGGGTTATCAATCCGGTTTCAGTAATTATTCAGGTTATAATAATGTATTTCTCGGAAATTCCGCAGGTTATACGAACAATAGCGGATATAATAATGTATTTCTCGGAACCAACAGCGGAAAGAGTAATACAACAGGATATAGAAATACATTTATCGGTGAAAGTTCTGGACAGGATAATACCACAGGAACAAATAATTATTTTGGAGGTTACCGTGCAGGTTATAATAATGTAGAAGGAAAAGATAATGTATTTATAGGAACCAATGCCGGATATAGTAATACGGGTGTCGGCGGAACAGCATATTCCGGAGATGATAATATCTTTATAGGACCGTCATCAGGTTATGCAAATAATACAGGTTATAATAATATTATGATTGGGAAAAATTCAGGTCACGACAATTTATCCGGACACAGAAATGTATTTATGGGAGAATCTTCAGGATATGCTAATACGGACGGCACTAATAATATTTCAATCGGATATTTTTCCGGAAGGTTTATGGATACAGGAGATTATAATGTTTTTTTGGGTAATTATGCCGGCTATTCAAACAGTACGGGAAATTATAATTCTCTTATAGGTTATTTTTCCGGACAAAGTGCAGATTTAAGCAATAATAATTTATTTATGGGTTATTACAGCGGATATAATGCAGATGGTGCTGATGATTGTATAATGTTAGGTTCAAATGCAGGTCGTAATGCCGATAGTAGTATAAATTCTATATTAATCGGAAATTCAACAGGTTATAATAACAATGCTGCAAATAATACTTTTGTAGGTACGGAAGCCGGTTATACTAATACTTCCGGGGGCGCAAATATTTTTATGGGTTATAAATCAGGTTATAATAATACTACTGCATCAAATAATACTTTTATCGGAACAGAAACCGGATATGATAATACTACGGGAACAAAAAATGTATTTTTAGGATACAGAAGCGGATATAATAATACAGGCGGAGAAAAAAATATTTTTATAGGAAATACGGCGGGATATCTTAATGCAAACGGAGAGCGAATAATTTGCATCGGCGACAGTTCCGGAGTTAATAATACTGCAAATAACAATATATTTATAGGGGCAAACGCAGGAAGGGATAATACTACTGCCGGAAATAACTTATTTATCGGTAATGATGCCGGAGCTAAAAATATAACAGGTGCCGGAAATACATATATGGGTTGGGGTGCCGGAGTTAATAACAACGGTGCTAATAATGTAATGATAGGATATTGGGCGGGACTTTTTGCTACTAATTCATCAAATAATTTATTTCTCGGACAAGGTGCAGGTTTAAACAGCACAGGTGACGATAATTTATTTTTTGGTTTAGGAACTACAAGCTCCTCAGGGAATAATAATATTTACATAGGAAATCAATTAAACAAGACAGGAGATAATACACTTATGATTGAGGGCGGTAATGATTATACTAACCCACTAATTTATGGTGAATTTGATAATGATTTCCTTAGGGTTAACGGTAATATGAGAATTGTAAACTTTACAAATGCAGTAGCCCAAAAAGGTTTGATTATTGATACCGACGGAGAAAATACAGATATACCTTTCAGAATAAGAACGGTGTCTGACCCTTCAACAATAAACTTTACTGATGCTGATACAAAGTTTACAATACAAGGAAACGGACATGTAGGTATCGGAAACGGAACAAATTCTGCAACTGCTATGTTGCATATCAAACAAGTAGGAACAAATGAAGAAGGTTTAACTATTGAAAATGACGGTGATACTGATACTTGGAGTTGGGAAATTGGGGCAAATGATTTGAATTTATCTTTTAACGGAACAAATGTCGGATATTGGGATGATGCAACCGGAAATTATAATGCAACATCAGACAAAAGACTTAAAAAAGATATTGAATCCATAGATAAAAACGTTTTAAACGGTGTATTAAAATTACAACCTGTTTCATACAGGTTAATACATGCAGGGAGTAAATCACAAAAAATAATCGGGTTTATTGCACAAGACGTTCAGAAATATTTTCCTGAAATTGTTTATGAAAGAGAAGACGGGTTTTTATCTTTACATTATCCTGATTTCGGGGTAATTGCCGTTAAGGCAATTCAGGAACAACAAAGCATAATTGAAAATCAAGAAACAAGAATAGATAAGCTTGAAAAACAAATTCAAGAATTAAAAGAATTAATACAAAATAAATAAACAGTAGAGACGCATTGCGTGCGTCTCAGCATTGCGTGCGTAGCGTCTCAGCATTGCGTGTATCACAACCCTGACAGGGGTTTTAAACCCTGTCAGAGATAGTAATCCGGCAAAGCCATACAATAAATTACAAAAATGAGACAGTTTGGTTATCAGTGAAATTAAGAAAATTATCGTATGACTTTATCAAAAAATATTTAAAATTAAATAATTGCAGGAGTGCAATTGTTTTGTGTAGTTTTTTTTCATAGATTTTCATCCCGTCGAGAGGCGGGATGTTTTTATGTAAAAGAAAAGTTATCTTATCAAAAAAATAATTAAAATTAAGTATCTTTTTTGTATATTTGATTTACATTTCAAAATATGCAAATTTTACTTAATCAATTATGTATATTTAAAATGATATTAAATATACGTAACTGATGACCTTTTGATGACTCTTTACTTTAAGATATTTTAAAATCTTTTTGTAAATTTGTATAAGTATTTTAATAATTCTTACAAAACTTCGATAACAATAAAATAAATAATTAAAATTTTATTAATATGAAAAAGACAACTACAACACTCATTTTTGTTTTATTACTAACACTTTTATTAATAAACACTCAAAATGCTGTTTCACAGGTTTTAATATCCGGCAGCAGCGGCACACCCGACAATTCAGCTATGCTGGAAATTAAGTCAACAGATAAAGGACTGTTAATTCCTCGAATGAACACAACCCAAAGAACAAGTATTTCCAATCC
>JAJRUH010000064.1 GCA_024277895.1 Bacteroidota bacterium
CAAATCGTTCCAAAAACAAAAGATGCTGTTCATTGATATACATACGCATAACAAAATACAGAAAAATTTTGCCCTTATAAACCTTTTTCCGGATGACATTTCAGAAATTTCAGAAACAAAATTTTATTCCGCAGGAATACACCCTTGGGAAGTTACAAAAATCAATATTCCGAAACAATTATTCGTTATCGAAAATGCGGTAAAACTAAAAAATATTATTGCTGTCGGAGAAATCGGCTTGGATAAGCTGCGTCCTGATTTTGAGCTGCAAAAAGATGTCTTTTTAAAACAACTGCATATTGCCGCAACATATAAAAAACCGCTTATAATACATTGTGTTAAAGCATATTTCGAACTGCTTGAAATCCTGAAAAAAGAAAACTTAAGTATTCCGATTATTATCCATCGTTATTCCGGAAATATTACAATTGCAGCAGAGCTTATAAAATTCGGATGTTTTTTCTCTTTCGGGCACGAACTTTTTAACGAAAAATCAAAAACCCCGAAAGTTTTTAAAAAAATACCGGTAAAAAATATTTTTCTCGAAACCGATGACGCCGATATTTCAATAGAGAAAGTTTATGAAAAAGCTGCGGAAATAAAAGAAGTTTCAACAGAAGAAATAAGCGAATATATACTTTCAAATTTTAAATTTGTTTTCGGAAATATAAATATAAAATGACCAACGAGCAACACAGCCGAACAATTTTGCTTCTCGGAGAAGAAAATTTTAAGAAATTGCAAAAAGCACACGTTTTAATTGCCGGACTCGGCGGAGTAGGAGGATATGCCGCAGAACAACTCGCCAGAGCCGGCATAGGAAAAATAACTCTTATTGACGCTGACATCGTGAACAAAAGCAATATAAACCGCCAAATTATTGCTAATCACTCAAATATAGGAAAGAAAAAAACGGATGAATTTGAAATACGCCTGAAAAACATTAATCCCGAAATAACTATTCATAAAAAAAACACATTTATAACTTACGAAAATATAAAAACCATTTTAAAAGAAACACAACCCGACTATATTATTGACGCAATAGACACCCTTATGCCGAAAGTTAATTTGATAAAAGAAAGTTTAGAAAAAAACATTCCTCTTGTATCATCAATGGGTGCCGGCGGCAGACTAAACCCCGAAAAAGTTGAAATTGCCGACATCAGTAAAACATACAACTGCGGATTGGCTCGTATGTTGCGAAAACGACTTCACAAATTCGACATAAGAACAGGATTTAAAGCTGTTTTTTCATCGGAAAAAATTGACAGAGATGTTATCATCAAAGAAGAAAGCCGAAATAAGAAAACCAATGTAGGAACAATATCCTATATGCCTGCAATTTTCGGGATTTTTTGTGCCTCCGTTGTAATTCAGGATTTAATTGATTAGTTTTGATAAATGGAAAAGTCCGAAATAAAAATATATAAAACACCGGAAGGTAAAACTTCAATTGAGGTAAAACTTGAAAAAGAAACTGTTTGGTTATCACAAAAACAAATGGCGGAATTATTTGAGAAAGATAGTGATACTATCGGATTACATTTAAGAAATATCTATAAGTCGGGAGAGTTAGACGAATTTTCAACTACCGAGAAATACTCGGCAGTTCGTCAAGAAGGAAACAGAAAAGTAAAAAGACAAATAAAATTTTATAATCTTGATGCTATTATTTCTGTCGGGTATAAAGTTAATTCAAAACGCGGGGTTCAATTTAGAAAATGGGCAACGCAATTACTAAAAAACTATTTAATAAAGGGTTATGTAATTAATCAGCAAAAATTACAAAAACAAGCCAAACAACTAAATGAACTAAAAAAGACTATAAAAATTCTTAGGAATACGCTTGAACATAAAGAATTAACCAATGAAGAAAGCAAAGACCTTTTAAAAATAATATCTGACTATTCATACGCTCTTGAAATTCTTGACCAATATGATTACCAATCTTTGAAAATTGAAAATACGTCGGGAAAAGAAACCTATCAATTGACTTATTATGAGGCAATTAAACAAATAGAATTGGTAAAACAAACTTACGGAAACAGCAAATTATTCGGGCGCGAAAAAGATAACTCTTTTCGAAGCTCAATAGCCGCAATTTATCAAACATTCGAAAGTGTTGATTTATACCCGAGTATTGAAGAAAAGGCAGCAAATTTGTTATATTTTATAGTAAAAAATCACTCTTTTACTGACGGAAATAAAAGAATAGCTGCATTTTTGTTTTTGTATTTTCTTGAAAAAAACAGAATGCTGTATACAGAAACAGGAAATAAGCGAATTGCAGACAATACCTTAGTTGCTTTGACTCTAATGATTGCTGTCAGTAAACCGGAAGAAAAAGATACAATGATAAAAGTAGTATAAGTTTAATAAACAAAAATAACTAACATAAAAAAATGAAACACATCCTAATTCTGTCCGTAATACTTATTTCTGTAACATTAAAAACCGAAGCCCAAAAAGATTTTTCCGGCGGACTGTTGTTCGGCATCAGTGCTTCGCAGGTTGACGGCGATGCACAATATCATTACAAAAAACCGGGTTTGATTTTAGGAGCTTTTGTCAGCCGTCCGCTCAGCAAACACGGCTCTTTAAAAATTGAAACTTATTATATCGGCAAAGGTGCCGTATTAAATAAAGATTATCCTGACGGAACAACCGTGCAAATTTTTAATACAAGTTTGCATTATGTAGAAATGCCTTTTTTATTTAATTTAAGGGTGTCTCCGAAAATTGAAATAGCGGCGGGTATAGCACCGTCTTATTTGTTCTATGCAAAACAAACAAGTTATAAAGCACTCGTTCCGGATTTTCAATCTACTTTAAATACCTTTGATTTTCAGCCACTCGTGGAAGCCGTTTTTTATCTGACAGATAAAATATTAAGCAGTATTCGTTTTTCGTATTCTCTTTTTAATCAGAAAAAAGAACTTATGTCAACTTTTTACAACAACAATTTAAGTTTAGTTTTTCAATACAAAATTAAATAAATGAAAATGAAGAAAATCGTTGTTGCCCTAACCGGTGCTTCCGGAATGATATATGCCGAACGCTTGTTAAAACGCCTGCAAAGCAATGAGTTACGACAACAACTGTCCGAAGTCGCAATTGTTGTATCCGAAAATGTCAAAGGCATTATAAAAAACGAATTACCGAAATTCAAAATTTCCGATTTTAATTTTCCGGTTTACGAAAACAATAATTTTTACGTTCCTTTTGCTTCCGGCTCGTCGGCTTACGATGTAATGATTATTATTCCTTGCTCTGTGGGAACTTTGGGAAGGATTGCCGGCGGAGTTTCCGAAAATTTAATCGGCAGAACGGCAGACGTAATGCTCAAAGAAAGAAAAAAACTTATTCTGGTTACAAGAGAAATGCCTTTAAGTTTAATTCATATCAACAATATGAAAACCGTAACCGAAGCCGGCGGTATTATTTGTCCGGCATCACCGACATTTTACAACAAACCTTCTTCAATAAACGAGCTTGCCGATACTGTTGTTGAACGAATACTTGATTTATCCGGTTTTAGGGTCGACGCAAGTCGCTGGAAATCAGAACAAAAACCCGTCTAACAATCCGACGGTCAAACCGATAAGAAACCCCGAAATAATCTGTATAGGATTATGTGCTTTTAAGAGCAGGCGTGAACTTGCAACAAGTCCGGCAACAATAAATAAAGCGGCAAAAAAATAAACCGTTAAAAAATGAAATCCGTTAAAAACATATAAAACTTCGGGAAGATTTAATCTTAAAAAGAAAATATAAAACCAGCCGATAAATCCTCCGATACCCGCCATATGCACACTTACTTTAAATTTGAATGTAATCAGCAGTAAAATGAACATTAAAACGGTTGTCAACAAAACAAAACTACTTATAAAGAAAGGGGTTCCTCCGGGAAATCTGAGGGTAATTATATAAGCAGAAATATATAATACCAAGCTGATAACAAAAGGGAAAATCCGTTCTTTTCGGTCAACTAAATGCAAGGATTTTATTTTTCGCAGGTTAAGCAAAATTAACATTACCAATAAAGGGGAAATAAAAGTTGCGGTAAAGATGATTAAAACAACAGCTTTTTTGTAATTATACGGGTAAAGGGACAAAAATGTCGGCAACATAAATATCAATATCACCGCATAAGTTGTCAACAACATCGGATGAAAAATAAAGGAAATAAAGCGTGCTGTGTTTTTCATTTTATAGTTCTTTTCGAAGTCGTGCAACCAAAATTCCCAATTGTTCGCGATATTTTGCCACCGTTCTGCGTGCAATTCTGTAACCTTTTTCCTGCAATATTTCAGCTAATTTTTCGTCGGTTAAAGGTCTTTTCTTGTTTTCATTATCAATACATTCCTGCAATATTTTTTTTATTTCTCTTGTTGAAACAGTTTCTCCGTCTTGTGTTTCCATTCCTTCCGAAAAGAAAAATTTCAACGGAAAAATACCGAAATGTGTTTGAATGTATTTGCTGTTTGCTACTCGTGAAATTGTAGAAATATCCAAACCTGTAAGTTCTGCAATATCTTTTAATATCATAGGACGAAGTTTGGTTTCATCTCCGTCAATAAAATACTCTTTTTGAAATCCGACAATGGCATTTATTGTCAGCAACAGGGTGTTTTGTCTTTGTTTTACCGCATCAATAAACCATTTTGCCGAATCCAGTTTCTGTTTCATAAAACCAACAGCCTGTTTTTCCGATTTCGTCTGTTTCGGCTTATTATCTTTCATTCCTCTGAGCATTTCTTCATATGTTCTGCTGACACGCAGAGGCGGAATATTTTTTGAGTTAAGCGATATAATAGGCTCTCCGTCAATTACTTTTAATATAAAATCAGGAGTAATTTGAGGGGCAGCTCTGTTAATTGCAGAAGAATAATTGCTTCCTGGTTTCGGATTTAATTTTAAAATAATATCAACGGCTTTTTTTAAGTCTTCCGATGAAATTCCCAAGCGTTTTTCAATTTTAGAATAGTGTTTTTTTGAGAACTCTTCAAAATAATTTTCTAATATATTTGTTGCTGTCTTCACAGCTGTATTATTCTTGTCTTTGGCGAAATTTTTATTAATCTGAATAATTAATGTTTCCTGCAAATTTGCTGCTCCTACTCCAACAGGATCCAAATCCTGAATAATTTTCAACGCCGAATTTAATTCTTCAATTGTTACGGAAATATTTTGAGAAAATGCTAAATCATCAACAATTGAATCAATATCTCGCCTTAAATAGCCCGCTTCATCCAAACTTCCGATTAAATATTCGGCCAACTGCAATTCTTTTTCACTTAACTTTTTTAATCGAAGCTGCTCCGTAAGATGTTCTTGCAACGAAAAACCTTCCGATAAGGGTATTTCAAAAACTTTATCGTCTTTTGAATAGTTATTAATCGTTAATTTATAAGCAGGTATATCATCGTCATTCGGGATATAATCTTCAATTGTAAATTCATCATTATATTCATTTTCAGGTTCTTCCGGATCGTTATTTAATTCATCTTTTATGTCTTCTTCTTGTTCGTGTCCTTCTTCTAAAACCGGGTTTTCTTCTATTTCCTTTTTAATTCGTTGCTCAAGCTGAACTGTCGGAAGTTCCAACAATTTTATAAGCTGTATCTGTTGAGGAGACAACTTTTGTAACAATTTTTGACTGAGATTTTGTTTCAGCATATTTATAAATTCTTTGAACAACTGATTATTCTGCAAAAATAAAAAAATTTCCGTTACTGTAAACTCTTCTTTGCCGATTCAACAAATAATACAAGCGTTGCAGATTTGAATATTCCGGTATTTCATTTTATAAAAAACAAGTATATTCTGAGCTAATACAAAAAGTTTTACAGAAAAAAACTAAGAAAATATCAGCCTTTGCTGTAATACTAATTAAACCTGTATCAAATATTTCCGTAATTTTGTCGAGTATAAAGAACGAGTCTGCTCAAAAAACAAAGTTTTCGGGGTAAACTCAAAAATCTAATATTTTATTATATTATATTTTAACTTTATATTTGACACAGTATTTTTATTTGTTTTCTATGCTTAAACTTTTCAGCAGTAAAAACCCGCTAATAGTCGTTCTGTATCCGATTATTGCTTTTATTTTGATATATATCAATTCAGATAATTTGAATTATATTTCACTTATTCAGAATAAACCTTATTTATATCTGAAACTTATTTCTCGTTTTAACGGAACCTATTTCAACGCAATTTATATTTCACTGTCTGTTACAATATTATCAATTAACAGTATCTTTTTTAATCGATTAATTCAAAAACTGAAAATTGTAAAATCGTTTCAAAATTTACATGGCTTTATTTTTTTGCTTTTATTCGGTTTTTACATAAAATTTATTGATGTTTTGCAATTATCACTCTCACTTTTTTTCTTTATTATCACAATATTCCTTTTAGTACAATCTTTAAGAAAGGGACTTGCTGTTTTTGATTTTTTTACCGGAGGTCTGTTCTTATCGGTTGCATCTTTTTTTTGGTTTCAAATATTATATTTTTATCCGATTATCATAATAGGATTACTAATATTCAGAACTGTAAATTTCAGAGAAATTACAACTTCATTAATCGGTATCTTTATTCCTTACCTGTTCTTTTTTTCAATTTACTTTTTTATTTTTTCCGATTTCGGAATTATTTTTGATATACACACATTAATTTTTCACAAAAATGCTTTTTTACATATAAATTTAAATTCTGTAATTCCAAATATTATATTAATTATTATTACTTTAATTTCAACAGTTTATATTGCAAATAATTATCGTCGTACCGAATCTGACATTCAGGATTACTATATATTCTTTTTCTTACTTTTTCTGTTATCTTTAGTTTATTTGATTTTTCTTTATAAAAATGACCTTAATTTTATTATAATTACCTTAATGACAACAACAATTCCTTTAGGTGTTTTTTTTGCCGGCAAATCAAATCCGATTTTTAAAGAAGTGCTTTTTGATATACTTTTACTTGCTGTTATAATCTCTCAAACTTCTTTTTTTTATAAAATTATCATATAAGCGGCTTTATTTTGAGGAATTTTATAAATTTGCGGTTACAATTTGAAAAATCAATAACTATGAATGAAGATGTTCAAATGCAATTTGAAATTTTAGAAGAAAGTCTGGAAAGTTCTGTTGATCATTTACAACAAGAGCTTATTAAGTTAAGAGCCGGCAAAGCAAACCCACACATGCTTTCCGGAATTTCGGTTGAAAATTACGGTCAAAGAACACCCTTAAACCAAGTTGCAAATGTTGGGACATTGGATGCACAAACCATCATCGTTCAGCCTTGGGATAAAAATTTAATAAGTGTCATTGAAAAAGAAATTCAAAAAGCAAATCTCGGATTTAATCCTCAAAATAACGGCGAACGCATTATGATTAACGTTCCGCCTTTAACCGAAGAGCGACGTAAAGAAATTTTTAAGTTTGTGAAAAACGAAGAAGAAAACTGTAAAATCAGCATTCGCAGTGCCAGAAGAGAAGCTCTTGACGGCTTTAAAAAATTAAAAGAAAACGGTCTGTCCGAAGACGAGCAAAAAAGAGCTGAAGTAAAAGTACAGGAAGAAATTGATAAATATATTAAAAAAGTTGAAGAAATTATTGATGAAAAAGAAAAAGAAATTATGACAGTGTAAAGAAAGATATTATGTGTTAACTTTTATTAGAAACTATCCTAAAAAAACCATTAAAATTTCCTGAAGCCGATAATTTTACGAACATCTTTAAGCGTTTGCGAAGCACTTGCCCGAGCTTTTTCCGCACCTTGTTCGGCAACTTTTCTTAAATATTCGTTGTTGTTTTTTATATCCAGAATTTTTTCGCGTATCGGAGCAACGAAATTAATAATATCTTCTGCCAATTGCTTTTTCATATCGCCGTAACGAATTTCGCAGTTTGCATATTTTTCTTTGAAAAAATTAACAGTATCCGGAGCAGAAACCAAACTCATTATTGTAAATAAATTTTGAATCGGTTCGCTTACGGGAGAATTCGGCTCGGTCGGTCCGCTGTCGGTTACGGCACGCATAACTTTTTTTCTTATGCTTTTATCGTCGTCCACAAGAAAAATTCCGTTACCTGCTGTTTTTCCCATTTTTCCGGTTCCGTCCAAACCGGGAACTTTCACCAAGTCTTCGCCGAAATTATAAGGTTGCGGCTCCGGAAAATAATCAACTTTATACATATGATTAAAGCGTTTGGCAAATTTTCGAGCCATTTCCAAATTTTGTTCCTGGTCTTTCCCTACGGGAACTTTATGCGATTTGTGAATTAAAATATCGGCAGCCATAAGTACCGGATAAGTAAGCAAACCGGCATTTACGTTATTCGGTTGTGTTCTTACTTTATCCTTAAATGATGTTGTTCTTTCCAATTCCCCGACATAGGCATTCATATTAAGAAGCAGGTATAATTCCGGAATTTCAGGTACGTCGCTTTGCACGTAAATTGCCGATTTTTCCGGGTCTAAACCCATTGCAAGATATTCCGCCAAAACAGATTTTACGCTGTTGTGTAAATCTTCCGGAGTAGGATATGTCGTTAACGAATGGTAGTCGGCAATAAAGAAATAGCAATTATTTTCTTCCTGCATTTTTATAAAATTCTTAACCGCTCCGAAATAATTTCCGAGATGCAAATTTCCTGTTGAACGAATGCCGCTTAATACCGTTTCCATAAAGTTATTTGTTTATTTTCGAATTGTATAATAAACTGCAAAATTAGTATTTATAGTTGAAAGGTAAAAGAAAAAAGAAGAAAGGAAAAGAGAATCACGCTTTTTTCTTTTAATTTTATTGAAATGTTTATACTTTTACTTTTCTGATTTTAACAAGAAAAAATGAAATATAAAAGAATATTATTAAAATTGAGCGGACAATCATTAGCAGGAGAAAAAGGAACCGGCATCGATACCGATGTTCTTAATTCATACGTTAAACAAATTAAAGAAGTTGCCGAACTCGGAACGGAAATAGGAATTGTAATAGGCGGCGGAAATATTTTCAGAGGATTGGGAGGTGTTGAATTAGGTTTTGACCGTGTAAAAGGTGATTATATGGGAATGTTGGCAACAATAATAAACGGCTTGGCATTGGAATCGGCATTTGAAGCAATAGGGCAAGATGCAAAACTGTTTACGGCATTTAACACAGGTCCCGCAGGCGAACGATATTCAAAAAATAAAGTTATTGAAGCATTTAAACAAGGTAAAGTTGCTTTGTTAACCGGCGGTACGGGAAATCCGTATTTTTCTACCGATTCGGGTGCGGCACTTCGAGCACTGGAAATTGAAGCCGACGCACTTTTAAAAGGCACGAGAGTTGACGGCGTTTACACGGCAGACCCCGAAAAAGACCCGAATGCAACTAAATTTGCAAAAATATCTTTCGATGAAGTTATCGAAAAAGAACTTAAAATAATGGATTTAACGGCATTTACAATGTGTCAGCAAAACGCAATGCCGATTTATGTTTTTAATATGGATATCCCCGGAAGTCTAAAAAAAGTGCTGTCCGGAGAAAATATAGGAACATTAATCCAAGAATAACAATGTTTATGAAGTTATTTTTTTATTTCTTTTTAAAAATATAAACTTCTTTAGACGGGCTGTCGGATGCATTATCTCTTGAAAAAGCAGTTAACTCCCAACCGTTTTCATCCATAAAATTTAAAACGTTTATTGTTTTTTCATTTTTTAAATGATTCCCGTTTTTATCCGTAATTTCTGCTTTTGATTTAACTTTTTCTTGTCCGTAATCAATGTAAACTCCGAATACACTTCTTTTAAGCTGACAATAACGCGTATTACTTTCGTTAATATTAACTCCGTCAACAAAAACCTGACTGAAAGAGATAAAACCAATAAAGAAAAAACCGATAAAGAATAATATTTTTTTCATTTGTTAATATTTAAATTGTTAATATCTACAAAAATACAAAAAAAAAGCAAAAAAAAAGTCATTTTTGCTCTTTTAAGGAATTGTAAAAATATTTTAGGGCTTGCAGAAAAGCTCAGATGTACGTCTATTTTGGATTTTGTGAGATGTAGATGTATATAAATACTTCAAATTGAACAAAATACAAAAGAGATGTACAGTTGAGCAGCAAAATTTTAGTAGTTTTATCAAAATAAGTGCAAGGGTTTCAATATGTTTCATTCAGAAACCTTGCACTTTATCACAAAAATACAAACATAAAATGTTGAACTACAATATATTCAGCGTTTTTCAGCAAGCTCTATTTTAAATTTTTGCTATTGCCTGTTCCAAATCTTCGATAATATCTTCAACATTCTCAATTCCTACGGAAAAACGAACAAGACCGTCGGTAATTCCGGCTTTTTCGCGTGCTTCTTTGCTCATCCCCGCATGAGTCATTGATGCGGGATGTTGAATTAATGTTTCCACACCGCCCAAAGATACGGCAAGTGCTGCCAAATGAACATTATCCATTACAATTCTTCCGGCATCTAAACCGCCTTTTAATCCGAAACTTATCATTGAACTGAAACCTTTCATTTGTTTTTTTGCCAATTCGTGTTGCGGATGCGATTTTAATCCGGGATATAAAATCCACTCAACTTTCGAATGTTTTTCCAAATATTCGGCAATTTTCATTGCATTTTCTTCGGCTTTTTCCATCCTTATGCTTAACGTTTTAAGCCCCCTGTGTGTTAAAAATGCCTGATGCGGATCCATATTTCCGCCGAGATAAACCATTGAGCCTCTTATCTTTTTATACATATCCTTTTCCTTTGCTACAATAACACCGCCTACAACATCGGCATGTCCGTTAATGTATTTAGTAATGGAATGGAGAACAACATCTGCTCCCAAAAGCAACGGGTTTTGCAAATACGGACTTGAAAATGTATTATCAACAACAACCGTTATTCCGTGTTCGTGAGCAATTTCAGAAGCTTTTTCTATATCTGTCAGCTGCATTGTAGGATTTGTGGGCGTTTCAATATACAAAACAGTTGTATTATCTTGAATTGCATCTTTAATTTGCTGTAAATCAGAAGTATCAATAAATGTCATTCCCACACCGAAACGTGAAAAATCTCTTTCGAGAACACCTCTTGACGGACCGTAAACCGATGCCGAACAAACAATGTGTTTGCCCTGACCGAGTAATGCCATATATACCGACGATACAGCCGCCATTCCGGAACTTGTTGCAATTCCGCCGAAGCCGTGCTCCAATTCTGCCATTGCATCTTCAAATGCTTTTATGGTAGGGTTTCCGATTCTGGTGTAAATATAACCGTCTGATTTTCCTGCAAAACAATCTGCTCCGTGTTGTGCACTTTTAAAAGAAAATGTTGAAGTGTGATAAATAGGTGTTACCGCACTTCCGAAAACATCTTCATACGAACCCGCATGAACGAGTTTGGTATTAAAACCTTTATTTTTTGTATCCATTTTATTGTTATTTATTTTATTTAATCTGTTTTTATATACTTGTAAATATAATTATCCGTAAATATTCTTTTTGGGAATTGTTGCTATAAAATTTTTTAAATAAAAGGGTTCAAAATATGCAACATCTTCAAAATTTTGTTCACTAAACGCTTTTTCCGAAAAAGGAATTATATAATCTGCCGAAGGATGCAGGTTTTCAATAAAAATTGCATTTTTATTTTTGATGGTTTCTTTGCATTTTGCAGCACCGTCACCGAAAAAAAAGATTTTATGTTCTTTTAATTTTTCCGAAAAAGATTGTTCGTCTATTATCTTTGCCGAAATTTCATTAACAGAATTTATCTCGGCATCAAATAATTGAGAGTAAACTTCCATCCTGCGGGCATCAATCATAGGAGATAACAAATCTTCTTTTTTCATATTCAATACATTTTTTGCTCCCCAAGCCATATTTTGTAAAGTACTTACCGAAATAAGCGGAATACCCGCACCGTATGCAATACCTTTCGCAACAGAAACACCGATTCGTAAACCCGTATAAGAACCGGGACCTTTACTTACGGCAACAGCATCAATATTTTTCACTTTTAAATTTAGTTCCTGAAAAATATCCTTTATAAAAACAGTCAGAATTTTTGAATGTGCATTTTGCTTATTTGTTTCTTTACCTGCTATTTTCTTGCCGTTTTCAGCCAAACAAACGGAACAAACAGAAGTTGAACTTTCAATATTTAAAATTAATGCCATTACACAATTTGAACAAAAGTTCACAAAAGTATAAAGAATATATTTTTTATAATCAATATTTGTGATTTTTAATAATAATTTATACAATTAAAAATTAAAATCTTAATTTCGCTGTGTTTTTTACATGCTTAAAAATAATAAACCAACAGATGAAAAATTATAAATTAATTAATAACATTACGGGATGGTTTGTATTTGCTGTTGCAGCATTTACATACCTTTCAACAATTGAACCGACTGCAAGTTTTTGGGATTGCGGGGAATTCATAACTACCGGATTCAAAATTGAAGTGGGTAATCCTCCGGGTGCACCGTTCTTTATGTTGTTAGCTCGTTTTTTTAATCTTTTTGCACTCGGAAATACAGCAATGGTTGCAATTACGGTTAATATTTTATCGGCTTTAGCAAGTGCTTTTACTATTTTATTTTTATTTTGGAGTATCACTCATATAGGAAGACGTGTTATTGCAAAAAATGACACACCATCTAAAGGTCAGTTAATTGCAATTATCGGCAGCGGACTTATAGGGGCTTTGGTTTATACGTTCTCCGATTCGTTTTGGTTTTCGGCAGTTGAAGGGGAAGTTTATGCCACTTCATCATTTTTTACTGCAATTGTTTTTTGGGCAATTTTGAAATGGGAAAATGAAGCAGATCAAAAATATGCGAACAGATGGTTAATTTTAATTGCCTACTTAATGGGGCTTTCAATAGGAGTTCATTTATTGAACTTATTAGCAATTCCGGCAATTGTTTTCATTTATTATTTCAAAAAATATACAACAACCAAAAAAGGTGTTTTTTATGCCTCTTTACTTTCTTTAGGAATACTTATACTGATAATGTTCGGTATTATTCAAGGTATATTTGTAATCGGTTCAAAATTTGAACTGTTATTTACTAATGATTTCGGCTTTCCTTTTTTTACCGGATTGATTTTTTATTTTGTCTTACTTTTTGCCGGAATTATTTTTGGCATTTACCATACATTTAAGAAAAAGAAAGTCCTTTGGAATACTATTTTTACAATGTTTGCTGTTATTCTTATCGGATATTCAACTTTTGTAATTATTCTAATTCGTTCAAAGGCAGATACTCCGATGAATCAGAATAAACCGGACAATGTATTTGCCCTGCTAAGCTACTTAAACAGAGACCAATACGGAGAACACCCGTTATTATACGGACAATATTTCAATGCACCCTTAGACAGTAACAATCCTTATCAAAAAGAAAAACCGATTTATCACGATAAAAAAGATAAAAACGGAAACGATAAATACGTTATTGTCGATAATACTTTGAAACGAAACTTTGTGCCTGCTTACGAAACATTTTTTCCGAGAATGTACAGCGATTCAGAAAGCCCGGATCATATTCACGGATATATGAAGTGGACAAAAACAAGCGAAGATGAATTCTATTTTGCCAAAACAGATCCAAAAACCGACCAAGTAATAAGAAACAGATACGGTGAAATACAGTATGACCACTATAAACCGAAACGACCGCCGACATTCGGAGAAAACCTGAAATTTTTCTTTAATTATCAATTAAATTTTATGTATTTCAGGTATTTTATGTGGAATTTTACCGGCAGACAAAATGATATACAAGGGCACGGAAACGTAAAAGACGGAAACTGGATAAGCGGAATAAAATTTATTGATGCTTGGCGATTAGGTAACCAGGATAAACTGACAAGTGCAATGAAAAATAATAAAGCCCGAAACACATATTTCTTTTTACCGTTCTTACTCGGAATTCTGGGTATGTTTTTCTTATACAGACAAGGAAAACTCGGAAAAAATTATTTTTGGGTAATAATGTTATTCTTTTTCTTTACGGGAATAGCAATTGTATTATATTTAAATCAGTCGCCGTACCAACCGAGAGAACGTGATTATGCTTATGCAGGTTCTTTTTATGTATTCTCAATGTACGTGGGTTTCGGAGTTGCATTTTTATATAAGTTTTTTAAAAAATATACAAATGAAATAACAGGAGCGGTACTTGCTACAATATTAAGTCTTCCTGCACCTATTATAATGGCACAACAAAACTGGAACGACCATGATCGTTCATACCGCTATACAACAAGGGATTATGCCGAAAATTATTTAAGTTCCTGTGATAAAGATGCCGTTATTTTTACAAACGGTGATAATGACACTTTTCCGCTTTGGTATGTTCAAGAAGTTGAAGGTTTCAGAACCGATGTTAGAGTTATCAATTTAAGTTACTTTAACACAGACTGGTACATTAACCAAATGAGAAAACGGGCTTATCTTTCTCCTCCTATTGATTTTACACTTAAACCCGACCAATACGAGGGAGACAAAAGAAATGTTATATATACAATTGAAAATCCGAATATTTACTTGCAAGAACGATACAAGGCAAATAAAGATCTTTTTGAAAATGAATATAAGGAAAAATATAACGCTTATTATAAGTATCTGGCACAGTCTAATTTTAAAACTAAATTTCCGAAAGAATTCGAGTCTTTATCCAAGGGTTATCAAACAATTGATCCAATTCAGTTTTATTCATTTATAAAAAAATTAAATAATAAAGAGTTGATTAAAGATAAAGCGTTGAATTTGGACATTTCAAAATTAACGGAAATGAATGCCGGATTTATGAAATTAATTGAAAAAATTTCGTCTGCAGGCGTTCCGTTACAAACAATTATTAATCATATTGCTCATGATGAGTCAATGTATAAAGCACCTATGCAAAACGGCGAAATGGTAAACTATTTGCCGACAACAAAATTTGTTTTACCCGTAAATAAAAAAACAGTTTTAGAAAACGGAATTGTAGCTGAGAGTGATTCTTCAAAAATTCTTAGTGCCGTTAAATGGGATATTCACAAACAGCATATCGGAAAAAATGAAATGATGGTTTTGGATATGCTTGCGACCAATAAATGGCGACGACCGATATATTTTGCAACAACGGTCGGAAACAGTTTATATATGAATTTAGAAGATTACTTCCAATTAGAGGGTTTGGCATATAAAGTTGTTCCCATTAAAGCAAAAAACAGCTCATTCGGTTCGGAAGGTTCTGTTAACTCGGATATTCTATATGATAATATAATGAATAAATTCAAATGGGGCGGATTAGATGTAAATGCCGATAAAATTTATTTAGATGAAAATAATCGTCGCTTTATTATGAATTTTAAAAGCAGTTTTAAATCACTTGCAGAACAACTGGTAAAAGAAAAGAAATTTGACAAAGCAGAAAAAGTACTTGATAAATGTACGAGTATTTTTACTAATAAATTATCACCCTACGGGTATTATGATCTCTTACTTGCAGATTTATATTATAAAATAAATAAACCTGAAAAAGGGACAAAAATTTTAAAAATTGCAGCAAATAATTATCAGGAAGAACTTAATTATTATTGTTCTTTAGATGATAAATATTTAAACGGAATGCAAGATGACGTTGGTCGATTAGGTGCTCTGTATCAGGAAGTTCTAAAAAGCCTGTATGCTAACAAACAAAATGAGATTGCAAATACTTTTGCACTTCAGGCATACAGTATGTTAGAAGAGCGTTTTGCATTTAATTCAACTTTAGCAAGAATGCAAAACAGAGATGCACAGGAACGTTGGTATGCAAATTTACCTGATTATAAAATGGGTTTATTGCAATTTAATATGTACTTAGGACAACATATTAACAATTAACAATATTTGTATTTAAATTAGAGGAAGTCTTAATCGGCTTCCTTTTTTTATTTTAATATAATTTTTTTACCGACTCTTGCAAATGCAGACTCTATTGAAATAATATATATCCCTTTCGGGATATTTTGAAGATTTAAGCTGTAACGTCCTCTGTTTATTTGCTGAGACAATATTTTTTTACCGGATAAATTATAAACGGATAAAAGTTTGAATCCTTCCGGGATATTTTCAATATAAATATTACCGTTCTCAAGGTATGAAAATTTTAATTCAGAATGATTTAATTCAGAAACAGAGGTTTCGTGAATCAACGCTTCGGAAACAAAGTTCCCGTCAACAACTTCTCCGGATTCATTTACCTGAAATTCTAAAATTTTCATTTTAACGACAGGATTATTTGTCCACCATTCATAATAATCTTTATTATAAGATGACACTGTCTGAAAATTCCAAGTATTTGCCGTTTTAATAAATACAGAATCGGTATGAAAACAATTATGATAAAACCGCAAACATTGAAAATTTCCTAAAGGAATGCTGACTGTACCATATGCATTAACATTAATAGTATCATTTACATATAATTTATACATCGTGCTGTCTGTTCCGTTAAAAAATTTTGCAACAGAATAATAATCAGAGAGATATTGATCATTATAAATTACAGGAAATGGCATAATATTTTGATAAGGAAAAGAGTGAATGTCATTATATTGTGAAGTATACATTCCGAGAATATGCAAATATGTATCTGCCGTTTTAATATACTGAAACATGGTATCCGAAATTCCGTTGTTATCGGCTATTATTTTAAGTGCTAAATTTGCATCCGGAAATAAATCATAAAAAGGAGCTTGAGAAATGTCAAAAAAGATTAAAGAATCATTATTTCCGGCAGCAACCAGGTTTGAAAAATCCCAAGTTTGTTCACCTGTTCCGCCGGGAGAAAAAGAAGTAATATTATTGTCATGAGACAGAATAACAGTATCTCCGGCAGAGATTAAATCATCAGCAGAATTAATTATAATTTGTGCATTTAAAAAAGTAAAAGATAAAATAGAAATAAGAACTAAATATAATTTTTTCATGGCTTTTAAGTTTTATGTTACGGAAAAGAAATTTACAACATAAAAAAACAAAAGTCAAGTTATTTGAAAATTTATTTATCTAAAGTTTCAAAAACGGAATTTTTACTGATAAATTCAGGAATTATTTTTTTCATCATTCCCACGATTTCAAAATTGTCATGATTTTTTAAAACCGAGATGAGTCGGTCAGTTTTCAGGATTACCTCATCTGCAGAATATTGACGAGTTTTTGCAATCATAATTTTTTCGTGAACTGTCGGGACGGTATTTTCTTTATCGGCAAGAAGTTCTTCGTATAATTTTTCACCGGGACGTAATCCGGTAATTTTCAAATTAATATCAACACCCAATTTTAAACCGGAAAGTTGTATCATTTTTTTTGCGAGGTTGATAATTTTAACCGACTTTCCCATATCAAAAATAAAAATTTCACCGCCATGTCCGAGTGCCCCTGCTTGCAGAACTAATTGGCATGCTTCGGGAATTGTCATAAAATAACGTGTAATATCCGGATGAGTTACCGTTACCGGACCGCCTTCTTCAATTTGTTGTTTAAACCGCGGAATAACGGAACCGTTTGACCCCAGGACATTTCCGAAACGCGTAGTAACAAATGCCGTTTTGTTTTGTTGCTGCAATGTTTGAATGTAAATTTCGGCAATTCGTTTCGAAGCACCCATTACGTTGGTGGGATTAACTGCTTTATCCGTAGAAATCATTACAAATTTCTTAACATCATATAATAAAGATAAATCTGCAATTATTTTGGTTCCCGAAATATTTACTCTCAATGCTTCCGAAGGGTTGTTTTCCATCATCGGAACATGTTTATAGGCAGCGGCATGGTATACTGTATCGGGATGAAATATTTCGAATACTTTCTGTATTCTTACAAGATTTGTAACGTCTCCTATAATAATTTCAAAATCTGTAAATCCGTATTTTTCTTTTAATTCGAGTTCTAAATCATAGAGCGGAGATTCTGCCTGATCAAAAGCAATGATTTTTTTCGGTCGAAATTTCGTAAGTTGAAAAACAATTTCACTGCCGATTGACCCGGCTGCACCGGTAACTAAAATAATTTTATTCAGAACATCTTTTTTAATTTGCTTTTCGTCAAGTTTTATTGGTTCTCGCTCCAATAAATCTTCGATATTAATTTTACGTATTTGCCTGTATGTCAGTTCTCCGTTAATCCAATCTTTAGGATCGGGCAAAGTTAGTACATTGACATTATATTGAAAACATAAATTAATAACTTGCTGTTTTTTATCGGCAGAAATATCTTTATCGGAAATAACCAATTCATAAATATTATGTTTTTTAAAAATTGTTTCTAAATCGGATAATTTATAAAATTTAATTCCGTCTAATTGCTTTTTCTTTCCGCCGCCTTTAGTATCTATAAATGCTTCAACGATATATTTTACTTCCGGGTCGCGAGTTAAAACTCGTTTTGTTGTTATTGCATCTTCATTAATGCCGAGAATTACAACTCTTTTCTCTTCTTTAAATAAATTATTTGCTTCGTAATAAAGAGCTTTTACAAATAATCGAAAACCGGTCAGGAGAAAAATACTGACAAAGTAGTCAATTAATATAACCGAAAACGGCATAATGTATTTATGATTTACAAAAAAGAACAGGAAATAGTTAACAGCAATGTAAATAAAGTTGGTATAAGAAATTACAAGGATTATTCTTGTAGCGTCTTTAGTTCCGGTATAACGAATAATGCCCGCATAGGAATGTGTTAGCAGAAAGATTATAAGCCGTATAAAAAAAACAAAAATAATTATCTGCCAAAGATTGTCAAAATATTTGTTTGTTAAATCAAAATTAAAACGAAGTAACAATGCAAAAATTACAGACATTACGGATGCTGCCAAATCAATTGAAAGAACAATCCATCGCGGGGTGTGTTTATTTGATGTAAAAAATTTCAGCATTTATTCTCTTATTACTTTAACTTCATTATTAAGCCCGATTTTTATTATACTTGATGAACTTCCGTGTGACATATCTGTTTGCTTATATTTCGCAATATAATCAACTTTTTCTTTTATTGCATCAGAAATTTGAGCAAAATTTAAAGGCGTTGTTTCTCCGGTAAAATTTGCAGATGTTGAAACTATAGGTTTTCTGAATTTTTGTATAAGTTTATTTGTAAATGATTCTTTTGTAATTCGGATTCCGATGCTTCCGTCTTCTGCAGTTAAATTGTCGGCTAAATTTTTTGCTCCGGATAATATAATTGTCATCGGTTTTTCGGATAATTCAATAATATCAAAAGCAATTTCGGGAACCACATCAACATAAGAATAAAGAGAGGCAGTATTATTTAAAAGTATTAACATACTTTTTTCGGCATCTCTTTTTTTAATTTCGTAAATTTTAGCAACGGCATTTTTATTTGTCGCATCACAACCGATACCCCAAATTGTATCAGTCGGGTATAAAATGATACCTCCGGTTTTTAATATTCCAACCGCTTTATTTATATCTTCGTTCATATCACTTCAAATAAACATTCATTAATTTTGCAGCAATTTTTTCTTCGTGAAATTTTTGAACAAATTTATATCCTTCCGTTACCATTTCTTCTTTTAATTCCTTATCGTTTAAAACAACATTAAGGGCTTCTCCGAGTTGTTTGAATTTATCGGGCTCAATATAAATTGACGATAAGCCGCCTGTTTCGCTGAAAACTCCTCCTTTTGTCGTAATTACCGGAACTTTTGAATACAATGCTTCGATTAAAGGAATACCGAACCCTTCAAAATACGAAGGATAAACAAATACACTTGCCTGCTGATATATAGCCGGTAAGTCTTCAATAGGAACATTATTTAATATTGTTAATAAGTTTGATAAGTTATTTTCTTCGGCGTATTTTATCAGTTCATCTTGGTAGTTTGTTTTTTTTCCTACAATAACAAATTCTGTCTTTATATTTCCGGCTTTCATTGCTTTTAACACCGCAAGTGTATTTTTACGTTTCTCAACGGTTCCTACATTTAAAATAAAGGTTTCCGGCAAATTGTATTTTTGTGTTACTTCAATTTTTTTATTAGTATCTGCTTCCTTATAATAAAGAGAATTACATCCTTGATAAACGACTTCTATTTTATTATCATCAACTTCCAGAAAATTAACAATATCTGATTTCGTTTGTTCACTTACGGCAATAATTGTATCGGCAATTTCACAGGCATATTTTGCTTTTTGATAGTATATTTTCCGATCAACGGCATGATACAATTCCGGGAAACGCAAAAATATCAGATCATGAATGGTAACAATAAGTTTTGCATCTGATTTTTTTTCTGCTTTATAGGGTAATTCTCCGCTTAAACCATGAAATATATCGAGTTTATGTTCTTTTATTTTTTTTGATAAACGAACCGTTCGCCAATAAGATTTAAAAGTTTTAGTTAAAAACATTTTAGGAACAACGATTTTTACATTTTCCGAAATTTTAAAATCAATTGCATTTTCTGTTGACGGCGTATAAAGCAGATACCCGTGTTTCGGATAATATTTAGATAATATTCCGATTGTACTACGGCTGTAATTGCCCAATCCTCCGGTATTGTAAAACGCTCTTTTTGCTTCAAAACCTATTTTCATAACGACTAATTTTATTTACAAACAGAAACAATTAATGTTTAAACTGTAACATTAAATTCGCGTAAAGCATCATTAAGCGATGTTTTCAAATCTGTTGAAGGTTTTCTTTTGCCGATTATCAGTGCAGCCGGCACCTGAAATTTCCCTGCCGGGAATTTTTTAGTTACCGTACCGGGAATAACAACCGACCTTGCAGGTATAACGCCTCTGTATTCGGTTGGTTCAATACTGGTTACATCAATAATTTTAGTTGATTTCGTTATCGAAACTCCGGCAGCTAAAACGGCTTGTTTCATTATTCGTACGCCCTCAACAATAATGCACCGTGATCCGATAAAACAGTCATCTTCAATAATAACCGGGGCTGCCTGAATGGGTTCCAGTACACCGCCGATACCGACACCGCCGCTTAAATGTACTCTTTTACCTATTTGTGCACACGACCCTACTGTTGCCCAAGTATCAATCATTGTTCCTTCATCAACATAGGCTCCGATATTTACAAATGAAGGCATCATTATTACACCCGGAGAAATATATGAACCATAACGAGCAACTGCGTGGGGCACAACTCTTATACCTAATTTGTCGTAGCCTTTTTTCAGGGGTATTTTATCAAAAAATTCCAAGTCTCCGGCATGCATAACTTTCATATTTTGTAAAGGAAAGTATAATATTACAGCTTTTTTTGCAGAATTATTAACTTCCCATAAACCATTTTTCGGCTCTGCAACTCTTAACTTTCCTTTATCAATTAAATCAACCGTTTTAAAAATTGCTTGCTTGGTTTTTTCATCCTGCAACAACTTTCTGTTTTCCCATGCTGCATCAATCAGCTTAAAAATTTTCTTCATTAATTTACAATGTGTTCTATATTATAATTCTTCAAAATTATGATAAATATGTTATTTTCAAAATTAGTTACGATCGTTCTTTCAAAACTTTAACCAAACTATTATTAATAAATTTTGCTTTATATATTAATTTGCCGTTTTTATCATACTCGGAAATTTTGCCGTTTAACATTCCTCTCTCATAATCTGCTGTTTTCCTGAGTTTTCCGTTAGGATACCAAACTTTTGATTTTCCGTGCAGCTTACCGTTAAGATAGTTTTCTTCACGTATTTTTAATCCGTCGGGAGCAAAAAATTCCCATTTTCCGGTTTTTGTTCCGTTTTGATATCTGCCTTTTGTTTTGAGTTGTCCTTCATCAAAATATGATTCATAAATTCCGTTCAGAACTGCATTGTTGAAGTTTTCATATAAAGTTTTATTCCCGCCTTGATTATAATATTCTGATTGTCCGTTTTTTAAACCGTTTTTATAGTTTATTTTATATTTTAACTTCCCGTTAGCATACCATTCAATCCAAAGACTGTCCTGTTTTGCATCATTAAGAAACCCGGACATTTTTTTCCTGCCGTCTTCAAAAAATGAAGTCCATTTTCCTTGTTCTTTTCCTTGCTTAAAAATTCCCGAGTAATAAATTTGTCCGTTTTCGTAATACACATTCCATTTACCTTCTTTTTTATCATTTTTAAACAAACCTTTTTTCCATACAGAACCTTTGGGGTACCAATAAGTCCATATTCCGTTCATTTTTCCGTTTTTATACGGACCTTCATTTCCTTTTATTGTAATACTGTCATTATTAATGACATTGGTTTGCCAATAAGTCCAAATACCGTCTTGTATATTATCTTTAAATGAACCGAAAATATCCGGTTTACCGTCTTTGTGAAACCATTTAGCTTTTCCGTTTTTTTTATCGTTTTTAAAATTAATTTCTGCTTTTGTTTTTCCGTTTTCAAAATATGAAATATGCAAACCCTCCTTTTTCCCGTTAATGTATTTTCCGATTCTTTGAATATGCCCGTTTTTGAACCAAAAAGTCCAAATACTGTCGCGCTTACCGTTTTTCAACTTGCCGAGCATCGACAATTTTCCGTTTTCGTAATAAGATCTATTTATTCCGTTTTCATAGTTTAAATCTGTCTCAACTTGTTCATTTTTATAATAAGTCAGCCAATGTCCTGTTTTTATCCCATTATTATAAGTTCCGCTTGAGCGGATATTTCCGTTATCATAGTAACGTAGCCAAACGCCTGTTTTTAAGCCGTTTATATATTTCCCTTCGGCTTTAAGTTGTCCGTCGGGATAATACAATACAAACTTTCCGTTCCCGTTTTTAATCAGAGTATCACCTTCGGAGGTTACGTATAAAACTAAAAATTCATTATTCTTCTTAAACTTTTTCTTTGATTTTAGTTTTCCGTTAATATAAAATTCTGTCCAAATACTGTCTTTCAAACCGTCAGAGTATTGTCCGGTTTGTTTAAGAGTTCCGTCAAAATACCATTCGTTATAAATGCCGTTTTGTTTTCCGTTTTTTATATAACCTTCGTTAAATTTTTTCCCGTTTTCAAAAAAATATGTTACTTTTCCGTTTACTACTCCTTTGTGATATTCTGATTCACGAACCAATTTTCCTTTTTTATCCCAAAATTTCCATAACCCTTCTTCTTTTCCGTCTTTTAAAATACCTTCACTTATTTTTGTTTTATTTTCACGATAAAAAGGTTTTAATTCTTGAGATTTCGCAATAAATCCGGAAAATAAAAAAATCAACAGAATAATAATTTTTGACTGTTTCATACTTTAACTCAATTTTATTTCTATTTTTAAGGTTCAAAAATAAAGCGATTTTTTAAATTCTCGTTATTTTTATTTTTTTTGTGAAAATTTTACATCTTTAATTATTTGAAAACTTCTCAAAATAGGCTTTGGCTTCGGTTTATAATAAACGGGATTATACTTTTTACCGTTATATATCTTTTCTATCATGTTCTGCGTCAATATGCTTTTATTGACCGATTGTATGTTGACGGATTAAATAAATTTGCACAATTCTTATTGTGGGCTTCGAAAAAATTTACGGAATTATTCGGATTTGAAGTTACGACATACGGAAAAACAATAAAAATAGTTGATGAATTCAAAGCTCACGGTGTGTATATGGACAGAGGTTGTATGGGACGAAATGTTTTACTTGCTTTTACCGGATTAATTTTGGTTTTCCCGGGAAAATTCATTCATAAATTATGGTATATACCTATGGGATTAGTAATTATAACTTTTGTAAATATTGTAAGAATATCCGGTTTGACAATAACGGCATATTGTTGTCCGCAATACAGCGATATTAACCATTATCTTGTTTTTAAAATTGTTGCCTGGGCTGTTATTTTTATTTTATGGGTTATTTGGTTTAATAAGTTTAGCCCGTTTGCAAAGAAAAAACACATGTCCGAAAATAATTAATATTCCAGCACAATCCTATATCCTCCGTATTTTCTGATATTAATTACAAAACCGCCTTCAAAAATTAAATATTGTCCTTTAATTCCGACTAAAGTTCCTGAAAACTCAGGTGTTTTTTCCAAATTAATACTTTTTATCTTAACCGGATATTTTTTAACGGGATAAGTAATTTCATAAATTTCAACATCATCGGTAATGTACTGAAATAAATCGCTTCGCAGTAATTTTTTTGCTTTTTCTTTTTCGAATAATAAGTCTGTGTCAAAATTAATATCGTTTTTTAACATTTTTTGCCAACTTGTTTTATCGGACATATATTTTTTCAGATCGATTTCAATTAAACCGGCTAAATGCCTGTTTGGTGTTTTCGCAAATTTTACAGCTTTTACGGCACCCTGGTCCATCCATCTTGTAGGTACTTGTGTTGCCCTTGTTACGCCTACCTTTATTCCGCTTGATAATGCTAAATACACATAATGATTTGTTAAACAGTTTTGTTCCGACCATTCTGTGTCTCGTGCAATTCCGAGATGTGCTTCGCATAATTCCGGTTTTAGAATACATGGAGCTGTTTCCGGAACTGATATAAAACAAGGATAACAATACCCTTGTGCAAAAGATTTTTTTGTTTTGTTACCACATTTTATACAATTAATTTGTCCTGACCATTTTAAATGAATTTCTCTCCCTATGAAATTATTTACATGCAATTCCTCATTTTTTAAAAGAAAATAATAATCAACAGGAGAGTTAAGTTCCGTCCTCATTTTCAACAAATTAAGTTCTCTTTTCATAATTTTACAAAGATAGAATAAAATAAAATATAAAAAAATACGCTACCTTGCTATACATAGTTCTAAATTTTATTTATATCTTTGCAAAACAAACAAGTAAATTATGGAACAAATTAAAAATATTATTCTTAACCGTAAAAATTACAAAATTACGGAAACAGCCTATAAACACTTATCCGACTTTTTAAACTATGTAAATCGTCTTTTAAAAAATGAAGAAAAGTTTTCGGATATTGAAATACAAATGTCTGTACTGTTTGATATGGAATTAGAACACAAAAAAGAAACAATTATTACATCTGAAATTTTAAATGAAGCAATTAAAGTGATGAAAGAAAATCAAAAAATAAAATACAAGCAGCAATTTTACGGATACGACAAATTTCAAAAAAAAACGAAGATAAAACGCAATCGAAAAAAATTGGAACGAGATAAGTCTCATAATATTTTAGGAGGAGTCTGTGCCGGAATAGCGCAAAAACTTGGTGTTGATCCGATATTAATCAGAATTTTATTTATATTCTTCGCTCTTTTCAGAGGTTTGTTTATTCCTGTTTACATTATTTTATGGATTGTTATACCTTCAGACGAACACAGCAAAAATATCCGAAAAACCGCTTCATTATGAAAACAGAGAATGTTAAAGCACAAATGCGTAAAGGTGTTTTAGAGTATTGTACTTTGTCAATATTATCGAAAGGAGCGGCATATGCTTCAGATATTATTAAGGAATTAAAAACAGCCGAACTTATTGTAGTTGAGGGTACTTTATATCCTCTTTTAACTCGCCAGAAAAATGCCGGTCTTTTAAGTTATCGGTGGGAGGAATCAACACAGGGACCGCCGCGAAAATATTATATGCTTACGGATAAAGGTACGTCCGCCCTTAACGAACTTGATAAATCATGGAATAATTTAATTCAATCTGTTAATAAAGTAAGAATATCAAATAAACAATAATGAAAAAAACAATCAGAATACATATCAGCGGATATATTTTTAACATTGACGAAGATGCATATCAAAAATTAAAAGTTTGGTTAGA
>JAJRUH010000065.1 GCA_024277895.1 Bacteroidota bacterium
AATAATGAAATTAAAGAACTGGAATTTGCAGAACTTCGGGAAATAAAACGAATTTTAACTGAAATTACCGATATTCTAAGACCGTATTTTGAAGATTTAATATTAACTTACGATTTTATGGCAACCATTGATTTCATAAGAGCGAAAGCATTGTTTGCTGTTGATACAGAAGCAGTAAAACCAAAAATAACAGATAAAAATAACATCGAATTTCTGAATGCCAAACATCCCTTGCTCTATCTTGCACATAAAAAATCAGATAAAAAAGTCATCCCTTCAGACATAAAATTAAATAAAGAACAACGCATATTAATTATTTCCGGACCTAATGCCGGCGGAAAATCCGTAGCTCTTAAAACTACGGCAATTTTACAATATATGCTGCAATGCGGTTTGTTAATTCCTGTCAGAGATATTTCCGTAACCGGAATTTTTAAAAATATTTTTCTTGATATTGGTGATGAACAATCTATTGAAAATGATTTGAGCACTTACAGTTCTCATCTTCAAAATATGAAATACTTTACGGAAAATGCTGATGAAGAAAGCCTGATTTTAATTGACGAATTCGGTACCGGAACAGAACCTATGCTCGGAGGTGCTGTTGCCGAAGCCGTTTTGGAACAAATTCACAAAACAGGTGCAAAAAGTGTTATTACAACTCATTACACTAATTTAAAGCACTTTGCAGATAATAACGAAGGAATAATTAATGCTGCAATGTTGTATGATAATGAAAAAATGTTGCCGCTTTATAAAATGGAAATCGGGAAACCGGGAAGTTCATTCGCTTTTGAAATAGCCGAAAAAACAGGTTTAAGCAGGGCTGTTTTAGAACTTGCAAAATCCAAAATCGATAAAAATCAAATTGACTTTGAAAAAGCATTAAAACAAGCACAACACGAAAAAAGAAAACTCAAACAAAGTAAACGAAACATCAGAAATACAGAAAATAAACTCAGTGAAACACTGGAAAAATATGAAAGTGAACTCGAAAACCTTCTGCAAAAGAAAAAAGAAATTTTAAAAACAGCAAAAAACGAAGCAGAGGAAATTTTAAATTCAGCAAACAAAAAAATTGAAAAAACAATTCTGGAAATTAAAAGAAAAAATGCCGAAAAAGAACAAACAAAACAACTTCGTAAAGAACTGAACGAGTACATAATCAAAGAAAAAGAAAAACAACAATTGGTAAATGAGAAAATCGAAAAAAACATTGAAAAACTGAAACAGAAAAAAAACAGCCGTAAAAAAAATACTTCGAAAACTCAAACAGAAGTTAAAAAAACCAAAATATTACAAAAAGGTGATTATGTGAAGATTAAAGGATTAGATACCATCGCAGAAGTCATTTCAATAAAAAAACACAAAGCAATAATAACAGGAAATAATGTTCAATTAACAGTTGATACCGACAAACTCGAATTTACAAACCAAAAACCGCGAAAAACAAACAAATCAACTATAAACATTATCAGAAACTCTGACCCCGAACCGGACAATTTTCTTGCACAACTTGACGTAAGAGGCAAACGAGCCGAAAATGCTTTATTTGAAGTTACAAAATATATAGATAATGCAATTGTAAAGCAAACACGACATTTAAAAATACTCCACGGTACCGGTAACGGAATTTTAAGAGAAGTTATCAGAGATTATTTACGAACACATCAATTAGTCAAAAATTTTAAAGATGAACGTATTGAAGCCGGCGGTGCCGGAATAACCTTAATTGAATTAGATATTTAAAATGCAAAATAAAAAGTTTGCAAAGCTGAAAATTGAAAAATTATCCTAAAAATTCACTCACCAAAAAATATTTCCGTATTCCGCAATTAACAATAAAACAAAAAAACTTTTTCGGTTTTAAAAGTTTTCATTACTTTTGCCGGATATTACATAATTTTAAGAATGGATACAAAACAACGAATAATTGAAGAATCACTGAACTTATTTATTCACTACGGAATTAAAAGTATCACGATGGATTCTATTTCTGAAACTCTCGGTATATCAAAACGAACCATTTATGAATTATTTAAAGACAAAGATGATTTATTGAAAAATTGTATTCAATATAAGATTACAGAATCAGAAAAAGCAAACCGTGAAATTATCAAAAATTCAGAAAATGTTATAGACGCATTTCTTACTCACATTAAAAGAAATGTTGAAATAATGAAAGTAATAAATCCCTTATTCTTTTTTGACGCAAAGAAATATCATCCCGAAGTTTTCAAATTAACAGGAAAAGAACATGAAAAAAAAGGATGTAAGCAAATTATTGAATTAGTCAGTCAAGGGAAAAAAGACGGTTATATTCGATCGGATGTTAATGCAGATATAATAGCAAAACTAATTACCGAACAATTCAAAATCTTAGGGAATGACGATTTATTTCCTCCGGACAAATACTCCAAATCTGAAATTTTTGAAAACATTGCCGTTAATTTTATCAGAGGCATTGCTACCGAAAAAGGTTTAGCAGTAATAAATAAACATAAACTTTAAAAAAATTTACCCGAAACAAAACTTTAAATAATAAAATAGTTTTATAAGTACAAACATAAAAATAAGAAAATTATACAAACAAATAAAATAATAAAATGAAACTTTTTTTAAAAATAACTTTTATAAGTGTGTTGAGTCTGAGCACTTTATATCTAAAAGCTCAGGAAAAAGAGCCGCTGATTCTGACTGTTGACAGTGCTGTGAATTACGCTGTTAAACATAACAAAACTTTAATAAATTCAAGATATGCCGTTAATAAATCATCGCAAAAAATAAAAGAGACTATTGCAGCAGGATTGCCTCACATTAATGCATCTGCCGATTACAATAATTTCTTAGGTGCCGAAGCTTCTCTGCAATTAAACCCTATGGCTCCCCCGGCAGTTATTGAATTTAACCCCACAAGCAGTTTTAAAGCAAGTGCAAGTCAGTTAATTTTCAGCGGAAATTTTATAGTCGGCATTCAAATATCAAAACTCGCAAAAAAAATTACCGAAAAAAAATATTATAAAGATGAATTAAACGTAAAAGAACAAACAATACAAGCATATTATATGGTTTTAATAAATCAGCAGATTTTAAAAATAATAAAAGAAAATAAAGAAAATGCCGAAGCAACATATACCAAAACACAAAATATGGCAAATGCCGGATTAACAGAACAAACCGAAGCAAAAAAATTATCGGTTATGGTAACAAGTGTAAATAATGAATATAAGGCAGCTGAAAGACGATTAGAATTAGCATATAATTTATTAAAACTTCAATTAGGATTAGAACCCGATCAGGCAATTACACTCACTTCAGATATTAACGATATCGAACAAAGAACTATTCTGCAATCATCAGTTATTCCGGATTCTTTTAACATAAAAAACAATATTGATTATCAGTTAATTTCTATGCAGGGAGATATTTCCGAAAAACAAATACAAATGCAAAAAGCAAATTATTTACCCACTCTCACAGCATTTTATTCTCATACAGAAAAAATATTAAAACCCTATTTTGATATGACTCCGAAAGATGTACTCGGACTGCAACTTAATATTCCGATTTTTTCAAGCGGAGAAAGAAGAGCAAAATTAAATCAAGCTGAAATTGATTACGATATTAATAAAAACACAAAAGAATTAGTTAATCAGCAATTAACTATGACAGAAATTCAATTAATGTATAATTATAAAAATTTATCGGAACAATACGAAAACCAAAAAACTAATGTTGTAATAGCCAAAGAAATACTTGACCAAATGAATTTAAAATTCAAACAAGGCATTATTTCAAGTCTCGAACTTACAAGTGCCAATAATGACTATTTAAAAGCCCAATCTGATAAAATAAGCACTTTGCTTCAATTATTAAATGCAGATCTTGCTTTAAAAAAATTAAATAATAATCTGTAAAATCCTATAAAATGAATATCAATAAAATTATCACATTCTCAATAATTGCCGGAATATTAAGTTTTACTGCATCATGCTCTTCAAAAAAAGAAGATAATTCACGAAATAAAGCAGAAATCAAACAGGCAATCCCCGTAAAAACGATGATATTAAAAAAAGAAAAAATTAGCAGAACTATTAATTACACCGCTACTTTAATCCCATTTAAAGAAGTGTATTTAGCACCCGCAACACCGGGTAAAATCGAAAAAATATATGTCAAAACAGGTGATTTTGTTAAAAAAGGACAAATTGTAGCCGTAATGAATCGAACTAACCTTGAACAAGCAAAATTAAATTTGATAAATCTTGAAACAAATTATAAAAGATCAGATACACTAAAAAAAACAAATACCATTTCCGACCAACAATACGACCAAGTAAAAACAGCTTATGAAGCAGCTAAAGTAAGCTATCAGTTCCTTTTGGATAATACACAATTGAAAGCACCTTTCAGCGGAGTAATATCCGGCAAATATTTTGAAAATAATGAAAATTTTTCCGGTGCACCTAATACCAAAGTCGGAAAATCTGCAATAGTAAAAATAGTAAAAATAAATGAACTGAAGGCTCTTATCGGAATATCAGAATCTTACTTTCCGCAAATAAAAGAAGGAATGAAAGTAACTGTTAAAAGCGACGTTTATCCTGATATAAATTTTGAAGGGGAAATTTTTCAAAAATATCCGACCATCGACAATACAACAAAAACTTTTACTGTTGAAATTAAAATTCATAATAAAAATTTAAAACTGCGTCCGGGTATGTTCGCTGAAATTAAACTTAATCTCAATAAAGGTAACGCCGTTCTTGTTCCTACAATTGCCTTAATTAAACAAACCGGCACTGATAACATGTATGTGTTTATGAATAAAAATAATATTGCCGTAAAACAACCGGTTACAACAGGTCGAATGATTGATGATAAAACTGAAATTACAAAAGGTTTAAAAGAAGGTAACGAAATAATTGTTGTAGGACAAAATAAACTGAAAGACCAAACAGCAATAACCATCATTAAATAGTATGTAATAAATACTAATAATTTATAAAAATAAAAATTATGAGTTTATACAGTACAGCAGTAAAAAAACCGGTCAGTACCGTTATGATATTTATCGGAGTAGTAATATTCGGACTTTATTCATATTTACAACTGCCCGTAGATTTTTTCCCTAAAATGGATCCTCCTATAATCTCAATTTTTACTTTCTATCCCGGAGCAGATGCCGAAGACGTTGAACAAAATATTACAAAAAAAATTGAAGACAGAATGGGTTCCATTACCAATCTGAAAAAAATATCTTCTTCTTCAAAAGATAACACATCAGTAGTTACACTCGAATTTGAATGGGGAGCCAACTTAGATGAAGCAACCAACGAAATTCGTGATGCCGTAGGTATGGCAGAACGATATTTACCTGACGGCGTTGAAAGCCCCACAATTTTCAGATTAAACACAAGTATGATACCGGTAATTATGTTTTCGGTAACATCCGACGAAAGCTACGAAGGTATAAAAGACATATTAGAAAATAAAGTTATTCAACCGCTTAATCGCATCGAAGGTGTAGGAAATATTATAGAAATAGGTGCACCGGTAAGGGCAATAATGGTAGATGTCGATCCGCGAAAATTAGATGCATATAACCTGAGCGTCGAGCAAATCGGCAGTATTTTAGCAGCTGACAATATTAATTTACCTTCAGGAAGTTTGGAAATGGGAAAATCAGATTTCCCGCTTCGCCTTCAGGGTGAGTTTAAAAACAGTGAAGCAGTTAAAAATATTATTATAAGCAATTTTAACGGAAAACCGGTATATCTCCGAGATATTGCTACTGTTCGCGACAGTTTAAAAGATATTAATTCTTACGAAAGAGCTAACGGAGGTAAAAATGTCCGCCTGATGGTTCAAAAACAATCAGATGCAAACACCGTTACCGTTGCAAATAAAATAAAAGAAAAACTTGAAAAAATTAAACCGACATTGCCTTCTGACGTTAAAATAGATGTTCTTATGGATTCATCTCTTAACACTATGTCTGCAATAAATAATCTGACAGAAACCATAATGTTTGCTCTGTTCTTTGTAATAATTGTTGTCCTCTTTTTTATGGGCAGATGGCGAGCTACTCTTATTGTCTCCGTTTCAATTCCTATTTCACTTATTGCAGGTTTTATTTATATGTATCTATCTGGCGATACCATAAATATTATAACTCTTTCATCTCTATCAATAGCCATAGGTATGGTGGTTGACGATTCTATTGTGGTACTCGAAAATATTACAAAAAAATTAGAAAGAGGCGGCTTTGCCCGAGAATCGGCTATATACGGAACCAACGAAGTAAGTCTTGCCGTTATTGCTTCCACAATGACAATTGTAGCAGTTTTTCTTCCCTTAACTATGCTCGGAGGTATGACAGGAATTCTCTTTAAACCGTTAGGTTGGGTTGTTACTATTTCTATTGTTACTTCGGTTATTGTTTCTCTCACACTTGTTCCCATGTTGTCTTCAAAAATTTTAAGTGTTAAAGAACCAAGCAAAAAAAGTATCGGCGGAAAACTCTATTATTTTTCTCAGGGGCTCCTGAATAAACTCGACAATTTTTATGCAAAAACGCTTACTTGGGCAATAGCTCATCGTTGGTTAGTACTCGGCGGAGCAACAATAATTTTCGTTTCATCCCTTTTCCTTACAAAACTTATCGGTTCCGAATTTATGCCTGCCTCCGATAACGACAGAATATCGGCACAAGTAAAATTAGCACAAGGTGTTAAATTAGACGAAACCATAAAAACGGCAGAATATTTAGATTCTGTTTTTATGAATAAGAAAAAATATCCCGGGATAAATATAGTATCAACAAGTGCCGGTGCCGGCGATGAAAACAGCTTATCATCAATATTTACCGAAACCGGAAATTATATTATCAATTTTACTTTTGCTATGAAGCAGAGAAAGAATCGTAAAAAAGATATTTTTCAGATTGGAGAAGAAATGCGAAAAGATATTGAAAAATTACCCGAAGCAGAAACATATTACGTTGATCCCGGAAGTTCCAGAAAAGCTAAAATGTTGGGAGGAGGAGGAGGAAGTACTATGGAAGTCAAAATATACGGTAATAACTTTAACCAAACCAATATAATTGCCGAAAAAATATCTGATGCATTAAAAAATATTAAAGGCACAAAAGATATTTTAATAAGCCGCGATAAAGATAAAGCAGAATTACAATTAGTTTTAGACCCGCAAAAAATGACTTCTTTCGGTTTAAATACAGCAATGGTTGCAACAGCAATCAGAAACCGAATTACCGGACTTACCGCAACAGTGTACAAAGAAGACGGCAATGAATATGATGTAATTGTACGTTATGCCGATAAATACAGACACACAACCGAAGATGTAGAAAATATCAGTATTATGACACCTGTGGGGAAATTAGTAAAAGTTGGTGAAATAACAAAACTAAAAAGGTTTTATTCACCTCCGAATATTGAGCGTGAAAATAAAGTACGCGTTGTTACTGTTTCATCTGCTCTTTCCGGCATTGATTTAGGAACATTAAAATCGTTACTTGAAAAAAAGATTGCTGAAATGAATATTCCTAATAATGTCAATATAGAATTTGGCGGCAGCGTTGAAGATATGCAAGATTCATTCAAAAGCCTGTTTATGCTTATGATATTGATTATACTGTTGGTTTATATCGTTATGGCATCTCAGTTTGAATCCCTGTCAGAACCTTTTATCATTATGTTCTCTATTCCGTTCGCTTTTACGGGAGTTTTCGCAGCTCTGTATCTTTTTCACACAACTATCAATGTTATTTCAATGATTGGGGCAATTATGCTGATAGGTATTGTAGTGAAAAACGGTATCGTTTTAGTCGATTATATTAATTTATTGGTTGACAAAGGGTATTCTTTGAAAAAAGCAGTTATTGCCGGCGGTCGTTCTCGTTTACGCCCTGTTTTAATGACTTCAATAACTACCATTCTCGCTATGTTACCGATGATTTTACTGAAAGGCAGCGGTTCTGAAATGTGGCGACCTATGGGTGTTGCCGTATTCGGCGGATTAACATTTTCAACAGTAGTAACTTTAGTCTTAATTCCGACAATTTATACCATCTTCGGAATGGGAAAAATCAAAAGAAAAAGAAAAGCAATTGAAAAAACTCAAAAGAATTTAAATGTTCGGTAATATACAAATTTCAGTAATTATTAGTTTCTTTGAACAGCTTTTTTACAAAAATTTATTTTAAAAATAATTATTAATCTTTATTCTAATGAAAGCAGTATTTATATCATATAACCAGTCAATTAGTTTTGAAGTACAACAAATATTAAACGAATTATCCGTTCGCGGTTATACCCAATGGACAGATATTAAAGGAAAAGGTTCTGTAAAAGGCGAACCTCATGAAGGCACTCACACTTGGCCCGAATTAAATAATGCACATTTAACCATTGTTGAAGACCAAAAAGTATCTCCCTTGCTTAAAAAACTGAAAATATTAGACTTAAAATCAGAACAACAGGGTTTGCGTGCATTTGTATGGAATATTGAAGACAGAATATAACTAATTTAAAAATGCACAAAAATTTCGACAAAAAGATATTCACGTTTCGTTTGCTCTTAAACGATTTAGCTTTCCTTATTTCTAATACCGGCAATATATCAGCCGCTATGCACAATAAACAAATAGGCAAAGTATTTATGGAAAAAATAATGTCCGTAGTTACAGCAGTCAACGATTGCAGATATTGCACATGGTATCACGCCAAACAAGCCGCAGCAAGCGGAATAAGCGAAAAAGAAATAAAAAATATGCTCAATTTGCAATTTCATTCGGATGCCTCCGATTTTGAGGTTCCCGCTTTACTTTACGCTCAGCATTATGCCGAAACAAACAGAAATGTTGACAAAGAAATGACAAAAAAGTTGATTGATTTCTATGGTGAGAAAACCGCAAAACATATTATTCTGATGATCAGAATGATATTCTTCGGAAATCTTTCAGGTAATACTTTCGATGCTTTTATTAGCCGATTAAAAGGGAAAAAAGCCGAAAACAGCAATATAATTTTTGAAGCAGTTTTTTTTCTGTTAAATGCTCCTTTTATGCTTCCTTTAATTCCTTTTACAAAAAAAAATTGAAAAAAATAAGCAAATAATTTCTTCATTGCAGAAACTTGTTATATTTTTGTACAGAAAAACGAATATAGTCAGTTATGGTAAATGGTAAAATTGAAAAAACACGTGAGAAAATCTTACAAGTTGCCGATAAATTATTCGGTCACTACGGTTTTTATAAAACATCAATGGATGAAATTGCAAAAATAGCACGTAAAGCAAAAGGTTCATTATATTATCATTTTGCAAGCAAGGAAGAACTGTTCAAAGAAGTTGTTGCAAAAGAAATTCAAAACTTAAAACACGAATTAAACGAAATTGTAAATTCAAATCTTAATGCAAAAGATAAAATTAAAGCATATTTAATTAAACGAATGCAAATTGTTGAAAATGCTTCAAATTACCACGAAACACTTAAAGCAGATTTTTATGAACATTTCGATTTTATCGACGGTCTGCGCAATGATTTAGATAACTGGGAAAAAAATAAAACAAGACAAATAATTAATGAAGGCATTGAAAACGGTGAATTTGTGGAAATGCAAAATACAAAAGTTATTCTTGATGTTTTCATTATGGTTCTCAAAGGTTTAGAAATACCGTTCTTTATCCAAGGTAAATATAAAGAATTAGAACCCTATTTCGATGATATGTTGGGAATTTTAATCAGGGGTATATCAAAATAATTTTGAGGTAAATATTAGAATTTACCCTAATAATATTAATTCAAACATAAAAAAGATGAAAGAAAAAATTAAAAGTCTGTTTTTTAAAATTTGGTATTGGTACATTAGTTCTGCAGATAAAAATGCGGAAGTTATTTTTATGAATTACGGATATTCAAAGGAAAAAGAAGAACTTAAACTTGACGAAAAAGATAAAAAAAACAGATACTCAATACAATTATATAACCTTGTCGCCAAAGGAGTTGATATTACAGAAAAAGATTTATTAGAAGTCGGGTGCGGAAGAGGCGGAGGTCTGTCCTATATTAATCAAAATTTGTTACCGAAAAATGTTACGGGTATTGATTTGAATAAAAAAGCAATTCAATTTTGCAATAAATTTTATAAAGATACAAATAGTACATTTATACAGGCAAATGCACAAAAACTGCCTTTTGAAGACAACTCCTTTGATGTTGTATTAAACGTAGAATCATCACATCGCTATCCGCAACCGGAAGTTTTTTTCAAGGAAGTTTATCGTGTATTAAAACCCGAAGGATACTTTTTATTTGCCGATTTCAGATATGATTATGAAATTGAAGAGACGGAATTACAATTAAAAAAATCCGGTTTGAAAATTGAAAAGAAACAAGACATCACTCAAAACGTAGTTAAAGCATTAAAATTTGCAACACCCGACAGAGAAATATTAATAAAAAAAATAGTTCCTAAATTACTGCAAAATTTAGCCGGACAATTTGCTGCAATTGCAGGAACTCCGACATATAATAAATTTTTAACTCGTAAATTCATTTACTTTAATTATATTTTAAAAAAATAAATAGTATTTGAAGTAAAATTTCGATAATGAAAATAACAATAAAAGAAATATCAAGCAAAAATGACCTGCGGGAATTTGTTAAATTTCCCGATAAATTATATTCCGACAATATTTACTACATTCCGGCAATACATAAATCAGAATTTAATACACTTAACAAAAATCAAAATCCTGCATTTGAATTTTGTGAAGCAAAATATTGGCTTGCATATATTAATAATAAAATTGTCGGGAGAATAGCCGGTATAATAAACCATAACTATAATAAAAAAGTTAATAAAAACTATGTACGCTTCGGATGGTTAGATTTTATTGAAAACAAAAGAGTTCTTCAAAAACTGATTCAAGCTGTTGAAACTTGGGGAAAACAAAATAATGCAGAATTCATCAGCGGTCCGCTCGGATTTTCATCTTTCGATGCTTCAGGTATATTGATTGAAGGATATAATGAACTGCCCACATCTTTCGGTCATTATAACTTTCCTTACTATCCTGAATTAATAGAATCATTAGGCTATAAGAAAGATATAGATTGGATTGAATTCAATGTGAAAGTACCAAAATCGGTACCCGAAAATTTTGTCAGAATAACTGATATATTAAAAACTAAATATAAACTTCATATTGCTGAACTTAAGAATAAAAAAAGTTTATTAAAATATTCAGACGAAATTTTTAAGCTGTTAAATGAAGAATATAAAGATCTTTATGCATTTTCACAACTATCTGACAAACAGATTACTGTATTAAAAAAACAATTTATTTCATTTTTAAATCCTGAGTATGTATCAATTATTTTAAATAACGAAAATAAAATAATTGCATTCGGAATTACAATACCTTCACTCTCAAAAGCATTACAAAAAGCCAAAGGCAAACTTTTCCCTTTCGGCTTTATAAGAATAATGTTTGCTTTACGAAAAAATGATACCGCTGATACATTACTCATCGCAATTAAAAAGGACTTCAGAAACAAAGGAGTTCATACAATTATCTTTAATGAAATTTTTAAAACCTTTGTTAAAAAAGGAATTACAAATCTTGAAACAACACGAGAATTAGAAAACAATTTTAAAGTACAACAACTTTGGAGCAGATTTGAGCACAGACAACATAAAAGAGCACGATGTTATATTAAAAAAATATAATTATGAAAAGTATAAAAAAACTATTTACTGATAACAGCATAATAAACAAAAATTTATTAAAGCAATACAATATTAAGTTGCCAAAAATCAAGAACCGCGAAAAAGTAATACAAGGCGGAAAAAAATTTAAAGGTAAAGTAGTAATTATTACCGGAGCATCATCAGGTATAGGAAAATCCTGTGCCTTTGAATTTGCAAAACAAGGTGCAAAAGTTGTTTTGGCAGCACGCAGAGAAAATAAATTAAAAGAAATTGAAACTGAAATCAAACAACAAGGCGGAGATACATTTGTTGTAAAAACAGATGTCAAAAAAATTGAAGATTGCAAAAATTTAATTAAACAAACTGCTGAACATTACGGAAAAATTGATATTCTGATAAATAATGCCGGTATTTCAATGAGAGCAACTTTTGAAGATTTGGATTTATCCGTAATAAAAGAATTAATGGATACAAATTTCTATGGTGCAGTATATTGCACAAAATTTGCCCTGCCCTTTTTATTAAAACAAAAAGGAACAGTAATCGGAATCTCCTCAATTACCGGTTTAACACCTTTACCCGGAAGAACAGGATATAGTGCCTCAAAACATGCAATGGACGGATTTTTAAATACTCTTCGTCTGGAAAATTTTAAAAAAGGACTTAATGTATTAATAGTTCATCCCGGTTTTACAAGTTCCGATATCAGAAATACGGCATTGAATAAAAACGGATTACCGCAAAAAGAGTCTCCGAGAGATGAAGAAAAAATGATGTCTTCCGAAAGAGTAGCACAAATTATTGCAAAAGCTGCCTATAAACGCGAAAGAGACTTAATTCTTACAAACCAGGGAAAACTTGTTGTCTGGTTACATAAAAATTTTCCGAGCATAACAGATCGTATCATTATAAACGAAATGGCAAAAGAATCGAACCCGCAGGATTAGATATTTTTTTTATAAAAACTGACTTTTAAACAATATTAGTTCAAACCAAGTAAATTTAAACAAAATGAAGAGAATTGCAGAAGCAACGATAAAACTGAGATGGCTGATTATAGCAATTGTTACAGTTTTAACCGTATTTTTCGCTTATCAGTTAAAAAACATAACCATTAATTCAGATCTTATCAGTTCATTACCCGATGATGACCCTACGGCATTGTTATATAAAAATATCGGAAAAGAATTCGGAGGAAATGATATGGGAATGATAGTGTTGGAAACAGATAACATATTTAAAACCAAAGTTCTGGAAGATATAAAACAAATTAGCGACACCTTAAAATACACAGAAGGAATTTCAACCGTAACAAGTTTAACCGATATCATCAACATAAAAAATTCTGACGAAGGAATTGAAATCGGAAAACTCATTGATGAATATGAATTACCGACTACACAACCGGAATTAGACAGTTTGAAAAATTATGTGCTTTCAAAAGAAATGTACAAAGGAGCCATTGTTTCTGCAGACGGAACTTCTGCCATAGTTATGTTTACTATACTTAACAATACTGATGTTCAGCTAATTGCAAAAAACATAAGAAAAAAAATACAGGCAATGAACCTGACTGAAAAAATATATTTCGGCGGACTTCCGATGATGATGAATGACATTTCCGATTTAATTATTTCTGATATTATTTGGCTTTTACCCGTTGTATTTTTACTCATAGCTTTTATACTTTTTCTCAGCTTTAAATCTGTAAGAGGCGTTATTTTACCACTTCTGACTGCCGGAATTTCCGTAATTTGGACACTCGGAATAATGGTTCTGTCCGGTTATCAATTAACAATGATTTCCAATCAAATTCCTATTATTTTATTGGCTGTTGGAAGTGCTTATGCAATTCACGTAATAAACCGCATTAATCAATGTAAAGAAACCGACAGAAAAAAAGCCGTTATTAAAGCTCTTTCATATATAATAGTTCCGGTAGTACTTGCTGCTGTTACGACCTCAATCGGTTTTATATCTTTTGTTTTCGGAGCTTATTTAACAATGATAAAAGATTTCGGAATTTTTACTTCTCTCGGAACTCTTTTCGCATTATTACTTGCAATATTTTTTGTTCCTGCAGTAATTGCAGCCTTTTCAATGTATAAAAAGAAAAAAGAAATCAATGAAAATAAGAAACAAGACTTATTAACAGAAAAATTTCTTAAACCTCTTGTAAATCTCCTGTTTAAACACCCTAAATATACGCTTACAGCTTGGAGTCTTCTGTTAATATTAAGTATCGGCGGAATGTTTTTAATTAAAACAAGTGTCAATATGGAAGACTATTTTAAGAAAGGCAATCCTACAAGAGTTTCCGAAGATATATTAAAAGCAAAATTCGGAGGTTCGCAACCTGTTTTTGTTGTATTCAAAGGCGATATGCAAAATCCTGAAGTATTAAAAACAATGATAAAAACAGAAAAGTATATGAAACAATTTCCGGATATTACAACCACACAATCCGTTGCAGACCTTATTGAACAAATGAATGATGTAATGGGCGAAGGAAAGAAAATACCCGATGAACAGGCAAAAATTGAGCAGCTCTGGTTCTTATTGGATGGACAAGATATTATGTCCCAATTAGTTTCGGAAAATTTAGATAAAGGTATCATACAATCAAAATTTGCATCGAACGACACCAAAGCAATGTCGGATTTTGTAAAATATATGAATAAATTTATTTCAGAAAATTCAACCGAAAAATGTAAAATTGAAGTTACAGGAATGCCCTCCGTTTACGTAAAAATGAATACAAGCCTTTTATACAGCCAATTCAGCAGTTTAATAATTGCAATTTTGCTTGTTCTTATTATAGTCGGTTCAATATTAAAATCTCCGATGAAAGGTGTTTATGCAATTATCCCGATTATAGCGACAATCTTAATTCTATTCGGATTTATGGGCTTTGCAGGAATTTCTTTAGATATTGCAACAGTGCTTGTAGCAAGCATCGCACTCGGTATCGGTATTGACTATTCCATTCACGTTATCACACATTTTAATCACAACTTAAAAGCAACAAATGATGTAAACAAAGCATTGGAAGAAACTATCTTGGTCAGCGGAAAAGCAATTGTGATAAATGTAATATCGGTTGCCGCAGGTTTCCTTGTGTTACTCTTTTCTCAGATGGTACCCTTACAAAATTTCGGATTACTGGTCGCTCTGAGTATGTTCGGTTCAGGTATTGGTGCATTAACATTATTACCTGTTATACTGATACTTGTAAACAGAAAAAGAAAAATAACAGCAAAATAAAATGAAGTACATAAATATAGAAGATATTATAAAAAACAGCAATTCTGAACTGTTGAAAGGTTTACCTCCGATCGTTATTAAAATATTAACAAAAATAGTCAGACAAAACGGAATAAACCATATCATTAATAAATATTCAAACTATGAAGGTGTTGCTTTTTTACCCAAAGTAATAGAAGAACTCAACCTTAAAATTAAGATAAAAGGAAAAGAAAATTTGCCTGAAAACGGAAGATGCTTTTTCGTTGCAAACCATCCTTTCGGTTTAATTGACGGAATAATACTTACAAATACGATAGGAGAAAAATACGGTAAATTAAAAGCCGTCGGTAATGATGCATTCAAATATATACCTAACTTAAAACCGATAATTGCAAATGTCAATTCTTTTGGCCAATGTTCAAGAGAATATATTACCGAATTAGAAAAAGTATATGCTTCAGATTTCCCGATTACACATTTTCCTGCCGGTGTTGTATCGCGAATTAAAAACAGAAAAGTTCAAGACAAAAATTGGGAAAAAAGTTTTATTAAAAAAGCGATTACAAATCAAAGAAATATTGTTCCGATTAAATTTTCAGGCAGAAATTCAAACCTGTTTTATGCTGTTTATTTTTTCAGACAAATATTTAATATCAAGACAGATATTGAATTAATATTATTACCGAGAGAAATGTTCAGAAAACGTAATAAAACGATTAAGGTCATAATAGGAAAACCAATTTCTTATAAAGTCTTTGATAAAACCTTATCTCATACAGAATGGGCACAAAAAATAAGAAGCCAAGTATATAAATTAAATTAATAACATTTAAAATCTCAACAAAAATGAAAACAATTAAATTAGCAGTTTTAGTAAGTGCATTAGTCCTTACAACAGGGTTTACTGCCAATGCACAAGATGCAAATACCATCTTACAAAAAGTAGACAATATTATGTATTCGCCAAAAGACATGACCGGCAAATTGGAAATCATTTTAATTAATAAAGCAGGAAAACAAAGTATAAGAAAAGCCCTAATAATGCAAAAAGGTGCAGACAAACGTATTTTTCGTTTTACGGCACCTGCGTCACAGGCAGGTATAGCCACACTTTCATTGCCTAATAACGTAATGTATTTATATATGCCGGCTTTCGGAAAAGAACGTCGTATTTCATCTTCGGTAAAATCCTCGAAGTTTGCAGGCACCGATTTTGCTTACGAAGATATGGAAGCAGTAAAATATACCGAAAAATATACGGCAAAATTGTTAAAACCCGAAGGAAACAACTATGTTTTGGAATTAAAGCCCAAATCCCCCGGATCGTCTTATTCAAAATTAATTCTTAAAGTAAATAAAACAAATTATTATCCTACTTATACCGAATTTTACGATAAAGGAAATCATAAAGTAAAAACAGCCGAATACACTTTCAAAAAAATAGGAAAATACTGGAATGCACAAGAAATTATAATGAAAGATTTAAAGAAAAATCATACTACAAAAATGATTTCTTCAAATGTAAAATATGATACCGGTTTAAGTGATGATGAATTTACCGTAAGAAAATTAAAAATGTAATAAACTCATATAAGCTCAACTGCGTCATTCTGTTTTAATTTTATTTAAAAACTCAATAACTAAAAATTTAAAAAAATGAAAGTTTCAAAATTAATACCTGCGGTAATGCTTATATTGTTTATAAGCATAAATGTCGTGAAAGCACAAGATGACACCGGCAAATTAATACTGTCCGGTGAATTACTTACAGATCAGCGTTTTCTCTTGAAAAACGATAACGATTGGGCTTGGAACGAAAACCGATTAACATTTAAATCCTATAAAAAAATTACGGAAAATTCTAAATTTTATTCCGAAATTTGGTTAAGAAATATCGGTTTGCCGAATATAAATACTTCTGCCGACTTATATAATAAAGGAATTACAGACCCTTACAATTTGGAAATCAGAGAAGCTTATGTGCAATTATACGGTTTTTTAAGTAAAAATTTAGATGTGAAAATCGGTCGCCAACGTATAGCTTGGGGAACTGCCGATGAGTTAAATCCTACGGATAATTTAAACCCTTACGACTTAGAAGACATTTTGGATTTCGGTCGCCACAGAGGTTCGGATGCAGTCAGTTTTAATTATTATTTTAATTCCGATTTTTCGTTACAGGGTGTATATATTCCGCTTTTTCAACCGGCAAATATGCCCGTCGGCATTTTCGCAAACGTCTTAAATCCGACCGTAGAGCTGCCGCAAGGATTAACATTAAAAGACTTTTCTGATCAAATTAATATGCCTAAATACAATTTAGCCGAAAGTTCTGTGGCAGGTGTAAAATTTAAGGGCTTTGCAGCCGGTTTCGATTTCTCGTTAAGCTATGTTTGGGGTCGCGACGGTTTGCCGGTTTCAACATATAATACGATTATTCCTGTTGATATGACAGGCGGAGTAAATATTCATTCCGATTTATCGTTTTACAGAACACACATTTTCGGTGCCGATTTGGCGGGAAGCGTAGGCGGTATCGGAGTATGGGCGGAAGCTGCTGCTTTTTTACCTGAAAATAACGTAAATATGACAACCGATTTATCGGCACTTTATCCTATGTCTCCTGTTCCGGTAACTGTTGACACTACAATCCTTAAAAAAGAAGTTTACCTGAAATTCATTCTCGGAGCCGATTATAATTTCGCTGACGGTTCATATCTTAATTTTCAGTATTTACACGGTTTTATTAACGAAAGAGGAAATGATAATTTAAATGATTATTTCTTTATTCGTTTTCAAAAGAAGTTTTTTGAAGATAAATTATCAATAGCACCCTTAAGCGGAGGCTTTATAGTTTCCGATTGGAATGATGTGAAAAATAATTATGCAATTATTTATGTTCCTGAAATTTCATATATGGCAACCGATAATGCGGAAATTACACTGTCCTCAGCAATTTTTGACGGAAAAGGCACAAATATATTTGCAAATTTAAAAGACTATAATATGCTTATGCTGAAATTCAAATACAGTTTTTAAACAGTTCTAATCAACAATTAACGCCCTCATAATCAAGATGTTTTAAGCCGTGTTGTATTTTTACAATGCGGTTTTTATATCGCAAAATTCAGTATCAATTTGTTATTATTTATTGTTCGTTATTAAGCTCTTTTTCCCGTCAACATAATCGGCAAACTGCTTAAAAACTTTCTTATTTTCTTTTTTTAAAATCATAAGACTTGTATTTAAAGCCGATTTTACTGCTATCAGCACACCTCCGCCCAAATCCGCCCAATGTCCGCTTTGCAGTAAATTTTTTACGGGTGTTTTATAAGAAGCAACTTTATTCATAATATTTTCTTTTCCCGGTTTTTGTCCCATCATCGTTCCGTTTTTATTCAGAGTATATCGATAATAGGTAATCGGAGTTGCTACATCATAAAACAAAATATGTTCTTTTAAATTCGGAATTAATTTTTCCTGAATGCGATTAATCAAAATTTCTGCAAATTCATGTTTCAGCTTTTTGTATGCTTTGTTGCGCAGAAAATTTCCGTTTGAATCTTTTTCACATTCCCAATAATTATTTTGTTCCATAGAAGCAGGAATAAAAATATTCAAAGTTCCTTTTCCTTCCGGAACAAGTGTTTTATCTCTTAACGAAGGTGCCGAAATATGAATTCCGCTTTTATGCGGGTTGCCTCCGCTTAAATCTTTCCGGTTTACCGAAGCATCAAAAAAATAGATATTTTCCGTACCTATTCCCAGCTTTTCTGCCGGACAATTTAACGCAACCGAAACAGTTACTGCAGAGCTGTATATTTCCGCATTCTTCAATTTGCTTTTCTTTTTTTCGGAAACAGCATTATCGGGAAGCAGTTTGTTATATAACTCACCTAAATCGCTTGCCGAGACAATATATTTGCACCTCACTTCTTTAATTCCGTTTTTCGTAAGAACCCTAACACCTGAAACTTCATTTTTTTCAACAATAATTTTCGTAACTTTAGAATTTAAGAACACCTCTCCGCCTCTTTCTTTCGTTTTCGCCGATAACCACTGCGGATATGCACGACTTCCGCCTTTCGGAGGCGTTTGAAAATTGTCGGAATAAGCCCAGGCAACCGGAACCAAACAGGATAGTAAATCATTTTCAGCACCGAAAATATTTTGCAATACTTGTGATTTTGAATATTTTTTTAATCCTTTCTCCACTCCTTCATCTCCGGTATATTTTATATGCGGAATAAATGCAAAAGCAAATTTCAGCATTTTTAATCCGTATATAATTTTTCCGAATAAGCTGCGTGTTTCAACTGAACGCCCGAGATATACATAATCATTAAAAGATTTTGAAATACGCCCGGCATCTCTGAAAAAATTATTAATCCCTTTTTTCTCATCAGGAAATTTTGAAATAAGATTTTCTTTTAATTTATCAGGATTATTTGTGAGAAGATAATCGGAATTTTCAGCAGCAAATCTGCGAATTTCTGTTTGACTTTCTGCTTTCGGATAATCTTCTCCTATAATTTTAAAAATATTACTTACAAACCCTTGCTCTCCGCAATCGTTCAACCAATGAATCGCCGTATCGAATTTATATCCTTTTCTGTCAAATCCTGCCAGATAACCTCCGACTTTTTCACTCATTTCAAAAACACAGCACGACAATCCGGCTTTGCTCAATAATGACGAAGAAGTTAAACCGCTGATACCTCCGCCGATAATTACAACATCATAATATGCTTTAGGGTTTATTTCTTTCATATTCGTCTGCAAGATAAAAAGTTTAGATTAAACTTGATATTTTATTTCCCTATTCGGATATTATCAGGAAATAATTCAAATTAAATTTAAAAAAATTATCCGACAAACTGTTCAATCAGTTATTTTAATATATTTGTACAAATAAAAATATAAAGTTTCTATTATGTTAGTCCATTTTTTAAAATTAATCAGAATAAAAAATCTTATAATTATCGCAGCCACACAATATTTAATGCGCTATGCGGTTATTTTTCCGATTTTAGAATCACGAGGATACAAATCACAATTCAGTGATTTTAATTTCTTTCTGTTAGTTTTAACAACAATTCTTCTTGCAGCGGCAGGATATGCCATTAATGATTATTTTGATACTAAAACCGACTTAATCAATCGTCCGGAAACGGTTGTTGTGGGAAAACATATCAACCGTCGACATGTTATGACTTTACATATTATTTTTAATACTGTTGCGATAATATTAGGTTTTTACATTTCTTATCAAATTCATCTTTGGAAACTTCTTTATATTTATATCATTATTACAGGTTTACTTTGGTTTTATTCGACTTCTTATAAAAAACAATTTCTTATAGGAAATATAATAATTGCATTTTTAACGGCTATGGTTCCGTTAATGACAGTTTTATATGAAATTCCGCCGCTTAACAAAGAATATTTTGACACCTTGCTTGAACTGAAAGACAATTTTAATGATTTATTCTTTTGGGTTACGGGTTTTTCGGCTTTTGCCTTTATTACAATATTAAATCGAGAAATTATAAAAGACGTTGAAGATTTTGAAGGAGATGCTGCCTACGGCAGCAGAACAATGCCGGTGGTTGCCGGAATTAAAACATCAAAAATTGTTACTGTTTCGTTAAGTATTATAACAATAGCTTTATTAGTTTTTATTTACATTAAATATTTGATGTATCCTTGTTCAAGTTGCATTACAATTGACTATATATCAGCAATATACTTGAGCCTATTTGTTGTATTTCCGTCCTTAATAATGATGTATCTGATTATTAATGCTAAAGATAAAAAAGATTGGCATCGAGCAAGCACTTTATCAAAAATTATTATGCTTTTCGGGATATTGTATGCTCTGATTGTGTGGTATAATTTTACACATTAATATTCGGAGTTTCTAATTTTAAAATAAAAAATTTAATGAATTTCCTTTCTGATAAAAAAATTTTACTTGCTTCAAAATCACCGAGAAGAAAGCAACTTTTGAAGGATACAGGTTTTAGTTTTACAGTTATAAAAGGTAAAGAAGTTGACGAAAGCATTCCCGAAAAGATTACAGGAAAAGATGTTGCAATTTTTCTTGCCGATTTAAAAGCCGATGCATATACCAATGAAATTAAAGAAAATACAATATTAATTACGGCAGATACAATTGTTTGCTTAAACGATAAAATTCTGGGAAAACCAAAAGATTACGAAGATGCTTTTAACATTTTACAATCTCTTTCCGGCAAGGAACACAAAGTAATTACCGGAGTTTCTGTTCGTTCTGCCGAAAAGCAAATTTCTTTTGCAGATGAAACTTCCGTAAAATTTAAAGATTTAAGCAAAGAAGAAATTGACTATTACATAACAAATTACAAGCCTTACGACAAAGCCGGCGCATACGGAATTCAGGAATGGATAGGTTATATAGGAATTACCGAAATCAAAGGTTCATATTTTAATGTAATGGGCTTGCCGGTTCAAAAAATCTATGAAATTTTAAAGAAATTTGCTTAAAAATACGGTTCATCGGTAATTTTATTTCTCGGAATATTATAAGGATTATTGCGTTTAAATTCAGAAGCAAGTTTTCTTTTCACAACTTTATGATTTAACACATTATTATCATTCTGATTTTTTAAGTATTGTATTAAAATTGTATCAACTTCTTCATAAGACGATGCTCCGATTTGATCCAAATCGCTGTTTGTAATTCCGAGCCCGTCGGTAGGAACGGCATCAATACACGCATCAAGTGCTTTCGCCTGTTCTTTGTTTTCAATATTGTCAACTAAAAATCTCGACATTGCATAAACTTCGGTTTTCCAAAGATTTTGTATCATTCCGTAATCTCCCACATCACCGTGCAATGTCCAGAAACCGAGTAATAACTCAGTATAATTATCGGTTGAAAGCACCATTCCTTTGTATTTTGCAGCCAAATCATACAGATACATCATACGTAAACGTGCTTTAACATTTCCTTGCCTAATTTTATATGCATGTTCATTTTTATCAACTGTTTCAAAGTCTTCAGCAATCCCGGGTATAATATCATTAAAAGTTTCCGATAAATTAACTTCTGTAAAATTATGACCGAAAGTTTTGCCTATATCTTCTGCCCTTTTAATTTCTTCGGATTTATTTGTTGAAATCGTGATGCTTCGGCAGTGTAATGTTGTGCCGGTTTCTTCACAAACAGGACGAGCCAAAGCTGCACACAAAGCACTGTCGATACCTCCTGAAACACCCAATACTAAAGACTGCAAAGGACTTTTCTGCATATATTTTTTTAATTCTGATTGTATATTTTTAACTGCTGATTTATAATTTTGTATCATAATATGTTTTAATTTTGCGTAAAAGTAAATAATTAGCCAAAAAAACTGAAATATTTTTTGCTTATAAATAAAGATAACTATCTTTGCACTCCGAAATTTGAAAGAGTATAAGAATACAAATATTACAAAAATGAAAAAAGATATCCATCCGAAGAATTACAGAGAAGTCGTATTTAAAGATATGTCTAACGAAGAAATAAGAATTGTGAGATCAGCTGCTCCCGCTAAAGAAACTATTGAAATTGAAGGTAAAGAGTATCCTTTAATTAAAATGGAAATTTCCAGCAGTTCGCATCCTTTTTACACAGGTAAAATGAAATTTGTGGATTCTGCCGGTCGTGTTGATAAATTTAACCAACGATATAAAAAGAAAACAAAATAATTCTTTTAAAATATTTAACAGAAGCTCTGCAATTACGGCAGAGCTTTTTTTATATTAATTTTTTAATCTTAAATTTACATATTTTAAAATTAAAAAAAATTAAGAATGAACATTATATTATTTGACGGTGCCGAAAGAGAAAACCTTTTACCTTTAACTTTCACACGACCTGTTGCCGCATTGAGAATCGGGATTTTAACAATTAAAGAAAAATGGGAACTTTCTTTAAAAACTTCGGTTTCATTTTTAACGCAAAACTATTTAAGAAAAAAATTTCCGTTTAAAACAGAAAAGAGAAACTATCTGATAAACGGCTCTGTTTTTCCGAATAAATCTCTAATCTGCGAAATTAAAAAATTAGAAGCCGGCGAGTTATTAATTAAAAACAACAAACCGATTGCAGCCTGCATAAAAGACTTCAGAGTTGAAACAATTAATTTTGAGCATTTTGACGATTTTAAATTAATTCAATCCGAATCCGATTTTTCTCAAATAAAATTTCCTTGGGATATTTTTTCTTTAAACGGTCAGGAAATTGAAAATGATTTCAAACTTATTACAAAAGGCAGAAAATCGCAAAAATTAAGCCCTGCCGTTAGTACAAATCAGGCTGAAAATATTTTTTTAGAAGCCGGTGCAAAAGTTGAGTTCGCAACTTTGATTCCGGATAACGGATACATATACATAGGCAAAGATGCTGAAATAATGGCAGGTTCAATCGTTAAAGGATCATTTGCTTTATGCGAACATTCTGTTTTAAAAATAGCTGCTAAGATATACGGACCCACAACTGTCGGTCCGTATTCAAAAGTTGGCGGAGAGGTTAATAATTGTGTAATTCAGGGATATTCGAATAAAGGGCATGACGGTTTTCTGGGAAATTCAGTTATCGGAGAATGGTGTAACTTGGGTGCGGATACAAACAATTCTAATCTTAAAAACAACTATGCGGAAGTAAAATTATGGAACTATACTAAGAAGGGTTTTATAAAATCGGGTCTTCAATTTTGCGGTTTAATTATGGGTGATCATTCCAAATGCGGGATAAATACTATGTTTAATACCGGAACAGTTGTAGGAGTAAGTGCAAATATTTTCGGATCCGGATTTCCGAGAAATTTTATTCCTTCATTTTCGTGGGGAGGTGCTTCCGGATTTACGACTTACAAATTGCCTAAAGTTTTTGAAACAGCAAAACTCGTTATGCAACGTCGTAACATTGAATCAGATGAAACCGAACAAGCAATATTAAAAGAGATTTTTAAACAAACAGAAGAATTCAGAACACAATATTAAAAAAATTGAAATTATATTACACTGTTTTTTTTCAGTAAGAATAACAAATTAAAATAGGGCTTGCTGAAAAGTTCACAGGTGCATTAGATTTCAAGTTTCTCGTTTGAAGTCGTATATAAATACCTTAAATCCGCAAGTCATCGTATCAGTGTATTAGCAAACAGCCTGTTAGGTTTAAACCTGTTTTACTTAAATTGAAATAGTGATACGATGACTATCAACAGAAAGATGATGTGCCCGTGGGCAGCTAAAATATTTTACACAAGTGCAAGGAAATAGGGTGAAATGAATTAAAAGCCTTGCACTTGTATATGTAAATAACCTTATAAGTAACTGAAACACAAATATATTAGCGTTTTTCAGTAAGCCCTAAAATAAACAGAAAAGCCGTCAAAAATACTGACGGCTTTTTTGTGAAAAAATATTTTTCATCAGTATGAAAATCCTACAACAACCGCAATACAACCGCTTTGCGGTTTTTTATCTTTTGCGGCTTCGGGAACTTCTACTGAAATTATTAAATTTTGGTTTTTATCGGAAACAAAATCCCAACTTTCTTCTTTCGTTATATTACTGTCATACAATACTTGTCGTTGAAAATTAGTAACTTTAAAGTTTAATTTCGGCATATTTTCAGCACCTACAACAACAATTCGGTACGTGCGTCCTTTAAAAAACGATTTATAGATATCAACATTATCTCCTTCACGTAAAGGTAGTGCGTTAAATCGAGCTTCAGGAATATATTTACTGGTATCCAGATACGTAAACCCTTTTGTTTTAACGAGATCAATACATTGAGCATTAGCCGAAGTTAAAGCAATAAAGACAAATAATGCCGTTGCAATAATATGTTTAACTTTCAAATTCATTTTTTCCTGATTTAAATTTATACAATATAACTATTACGGACTTGTTTGATTAAATCGCAAAATTTCTTGAAATTTTCATCAGACATATTATCCTCAAGTAATAAGTATAATTTGTAAATTTTATCAATATCATTTTTTAAAGGCATCAATGTTTTATCACCTTTTACGTTTTCCAATGCTTTATTCATTAACTCAAGCGAAATTTTCTGAGCCAAAATACTTTCGGTAAGCTGAGGATTTGTTTCGGGAGAATCATTTGATAACGAAACTGCAATATATTGTGCTTCAACCCAACCGCCGATTAAAATCATTGTAATTACCTTTTGTCGATTATTTTCCCTCAAATAAGCATCTGTATTCATAAAAGATTCATTGATAATTTTCATCATATGCTCTTTATCCAGTTTATTGTTTTTAATCATATCCAAATGACGTTTTTCAATAGATTGTGTGATACCTATTTCCTCTGACATCCCTTTTACAATATCCAAATAATCGTATGTAATTTGTTCTTGATCAAAAAGACTTGCATAGCTTAAATCTGCTGTATAAATGCCGATATTTAAAGCAATTTTTGAGTTTGTATTATATTTTTTATAATTTGAGCTTGGATTAATAATATCTTTATTAAAATGCAAATCAGGATTATCAATAAGCATAACAGCCATATCGGAAGGTGCCAGCATAGAAATTAATATTTCTTCACGAATATCGGAAGAATCTATCGTTTCACCTGTTAATTCATCCGTATTTGCATTTTCGCCGGAATTACAGCTGCTCATAAACCAAGTCGCCAGTCCGAAGAGAAAAATTAATGGAAAAAATCTTCTTTTCATAATAGTTTTATTTAATGTCTGAAACACAAATTAAATAAAAAAAATCCATTCTTTAAAATTAATAGTATAAATGTTCCGAAAACATTTATAAAACGTCAAAATCACAGATTAATTATTTAATTTGTCATTTAAAAATTAAACCGTATTTTTGTGTTAAAGAGGTAAAAAGATTTAAAAAACTTTCAATACAAATTCAGAAAAATGTCTTTAAAGAAAAAATTTGTATATTTCATAGCCATACCGATTATTATTCTTTCAATTTTATTATGGCTTATTTTAAATTTAAAATTTAATTCATATAACAAAAACATGTCTTTTGAAGAAGTCAGCAATTCTTCTAATCTCTTTTCGATGTATATTTATGACAGATTAAAAGCTGACAAAGATGTATTAAAGACACTGGAAAATGTTCTCGAAAAAGATAATTTAAATTTATATAAAGAAAATAAAACAACTTTTCAATTATTAAAAAATGTTTTAATTCAAAACCATAATTATAAAGCTGTTTGGTATATAATTAAAAGTGATAACGAAATTGATAATACGAAAATTATAAAAGTTTCTAAAGAAGACCAAAAAATTGTATCTTCCGAAAAGATTTTAAATACAAAAGATTTAAACTATAAAAATATTCTTTTAAAAGCTTCTGCCGGCGAAAAAGAAATTTTCATCAGCAATAATCATAAGAATAATAATATCATAAGTATTTCAATTCCTTTAAAAGTGAATTATACATTTGTAGGTATTTGCAGTATTGATATGAATTTCAAAGAGATTTTGAGTAACTATTACAAAAAGTTTTCAAAAAAAAATCAATACAGTTTTATATTGACTGATAATAATGATTTTATAGGCAATTCGGATATTGATTTTATTAAAGATGACTTCATAAATGCGTTTGACAGCAAACAAACAGATTACAATACAAATAAGAAAATCACTTTCGATTTCAACTCAGGAAATGAGCAATATTTTGCTTCCGTAAAACAATTAAGTTTAAAATCAGGAGACAGTAAATGGCAAACATCTGTTATTATAAAAAATCAAAAAAACGAAGCCTTATTTTCAGAACTATATTTTCCGGCTTTACGTTTATTTATTATTCTCATAATTATTGCATTACTTTTATTTTGGCTTATCTATTTCAAAATAATAAACAGACTAAATGAAACTAAAAAAGTAATAAATGCAGTTGCATACGGCAGATTAGAAGAAATTAAAAAACTTAACATTTCTTCCGATGATGAACTTTCGGAAATTAATGCTTCGATTAACAAACTGAATAATAATTTAGATAATACGGCAAAATATATTGAAGAAATATATAAAGGTAATATTACCTTTGATTATAAACCAGTAAGTAAAAATGAAAAAATAGGCAATTTAACAGTTGAGTTAGCAAAAAATATTAAACACTCTAAAGAAGAAGAAAAAAAGCGAAAGAGAGAAGACACAATTCAAAATTGGATTACTAAAGGGGCTGCATTATTTGCAGAAATTATCAGAGATTATTCCGATAATCTTGAAGAGTTGTCTTATGCAATTGTCAGTAAGTTAGTAAATTACACAGATGCCGACCAAGGCGGGATATTTGTAATTAATGAAAATGAGAAAAATGAAAAGTATATTGAACTGCTTGCAAGTTATGCGTATGACAGAAGGAAAATGCTTGAAAAACGTATTCCGTACGGGGTCGGACTTGTCGGAAGATGTATTTTGGAACGTGAAACTATTTTTATGACAAAAATTCCGGATAATTATTTGAATATTACTTCCGGATTAGGAGACGACAAACCTAAAACATTAATTATAGTTCCGCTGATTTTTCACGAAGAAGTTTATGGTGTTGTTGAATTGGCTTCTTTTAAATATCTTGACGAGTATAAAATTAAATTAATAGAACAAGTGAGTGAGAGTATTGCGTCCGCTATTTCAATGGTAAAAATTAATACTCGAACGGCAGAATTGCTTCGTGAAACAAAAATCAAATCAGAACAATCAGCTTCTCAGGAAGAAGAAATCAGACAAAATATCGAAGAGATGCAAGCTGTTTCCGACGGTTTAAACCAAAAACTGGAAGAAGTTTCAAATACCTTATCGGCAATTAAAGAAACTGCAAATATTGCGGAATTTGATATGCAGGGAAGAATAACCGAAATAAGCGATAATTATCTGAAATTGTTAAAAAAAGAAAGAGAAGATATTATCGGAAAAGTGCAGGGAAGTTTCAGTTCCGAAGCTCCAAATCCGGAATCATTTAAAAAATTCTGGGATGAACTGCAAAAAGGTAAAGTGAAAGAATTTACTCAAGTTATACAAGTTAACGACAAAATGCTTAAAATCTCAAGTACTTATCATCCCGTAAAAAATGCCGCCGGTAATGTATTTAAAGTTGTAAGTATTGCAAATATCGTATAATTTTATTTCGATATCAAGGTTTTCATTTGTTTTATTATCTCTTTCGGATTTTCAACTTTAAAAATTCCTGATCCGGAAACAAAAATATCACATCCGGCGTCAGATATTTCCTTAATATTTTCAAATTTAATTCCTCCGTCAACTTCAATTTCGATATGATTTGCACCGTTTTTTATGAACATTTCTTTAAGCTGTCGTATCTTATCCAAAGAATGCGGAATAAAACTTTGCCCTCCGAAGCCGGGATTAACAGACATAATAAGCACTAAATCAATATCGTCTAAAATATTTTCCAATACCGAAATCGGGGTATGCGGATTTAAAGAAACTCCGGCTTTAATTCCTGCTGCTTTTATTTTTTGCACAACACGATGCACATGAACTGTTGATTCCGCATGAACGGTTAAATAATCAGCACCTGCATTTATAAAAGACTCTGTATAATAATCCGGGTCAGAAATCATCAAATGAACATCAAGCGGAATAGTTGCAACTTCTTTAATTGCCTCAACAACAACCGGACCTATAGTAATATTAGGAACAAAATGCCCGTCCATGACGTCAATATGCAATAAATCAGCTCCGCCTTCTTCAAGCATTTTAATATCTTTTTCAAGATTTGAAAAATTTGCGGATAATAACGACGGAGATATTTTTTTCATAAGATAATAATTGACAATTAGACTTTACATAACTGCAACTGACCGAATTTTATTTTTTAAGCATTTCTTTTGCTGCCCTATAAACAGCATCAGCCGTAATACCGAATTTTTCATATAATACTTCAAACGGTGCCGAAGCTCCGAAAGTATCCATTCCGATAAATTTTCCTTTTGTTCCTATGTATTTATACCACGACATGCTTACACCGGCTTCAACAGCAATTCTTTTTTCGGCAAAATCAGGTAAAACACTTTTCTTATAATCATCACTTTGTTTGTCAAATAATTCCTGCGACAAAAAAGAAACTACTCTGACCTCAATCCCGTCTTTATTCAACAGTTCTTTTGCATTCAGAGCAATTTCAACTTCCGAACCGGATGCCGTTAAAATAATATCAAAATCAATATCATCACTTAAAATATATGCTCCTTTTTCGGCATCGGATAAATCAGCAAAATTTCTGCTGTGCCTGTCAACTGTTGTTAAACTTTGCCTTGTTAAAACCAAAGTTGAAGGACCGTCGGTTCTTTTTAAAGCCAATTTCCAGGCAAGAGCTGTCTCATTAGCATCCATTGGTCTGAAATTCACCATATTAGGAATGGTTCTTAAAGACGATAAATGCTCAACAGGTTGATGTGTCGGTCCGTCTTCTCCCAGTCCGATTGAATCGTGAGTCAGAACATAAATTACTCTGATACCCATCAAAGCTGCCATCCGCATAGCCGAACGCATATAATCCGAAAATACAAAGAAAGTTCCGCCGTAAGGTATTAAACCGCCGTGCAGTGTAATTCCGTTCATTATCGCAGCCATTCCGAATTCTCTGATTCCGTAATGAATATAATTTCCCCATCGATTTGAAGGACTGTATTCTGTTTGGCTTTTAGCTTTTGTTTTATTAGATGGTGTTAAATCCGCCGACCCTCCGATTAACATCGGAAGTTGCTCTGCCAGTTCTTCAATTACCTTTCCGGAAGAAGCTCTGGTTGCAAGTTTTGTCCCGGCTTCAAATTCAGAAAGTTTGAAATCAGGCAGTTTATTATCAATAATATCTTGAAGTTCTATTGCGGCTTTTTCATTGTTTTCGGCATAGGATTCAAAATTTCTTTTCCAAATTTCATTTGCTTCAATTCCTTTATTTACTGTTTCTTCGGTAAAATTGCAAACTTCTTTCGGCACATAAAATTTTTCCGGTGAGATTCCGAGATTTTCTTTGGTTAAAATAATTTCTTCTTCACCTAGCGGCGAACCGTGAATACCGGATGTGCCTGCTTTATTCGGACTTCCGAAACCTATAGTTGTATTACAAATTATAATTGTCGGTTTATCAGTTTCCGATTTTGCTTTTTTAATTGCTTCATTAATTTCATCATAATTATGTCCGTCAACTTCGGAAACATGCCAATTATATGCCTCAAAACGTTTTTGTATATCTTCCGAAAATGATAATTTTGTTTTACCGTCAATAGTAATATGATTAGAATCGTAGAAAAGGATTAATTTTCCGAGTTTATTATGACCCGCAAAAGAACAAACTTCGTGTGAAAGACCCTCTTCTAAATCACCGTCGCCTGCTGTTACAAAAGTATAATGATTTATTATGTCGGAATTTGTATTATATTTTGCAGCAATTATTGATTCTGCCAACGCCATACCTACAGCATTTGCCAAACCTTGTCCGAGAGGTCCGGTTGTAGTTTCAACTCCCGGAGTATCCTGAACTTCCGGATGACCGGGTGTTTTACTGTGCCATTGTCTGAATTCTTTAATGTCGTGAATGCTCAAATCATATCCGTAGAGATGTAACAAGCTGTATAACAACATACTTCCGTGTCCTCCGGAAAGAACAAATCTGTCTCTGTCGAACCAATCCGGATTTTTCGGATTAAACTTCAAATGTTCATTAAACAAAACTGCAGCAACATCAGCCATTCCCATAGGCAAACCCGGATGCCCGGAATTTGCTTTCTGAATAGCATCAATTGATAATCCTCTTATTGTATTTGCAACCTTTTTAAGTAAATCAGTATTCATCTTTTTTTATTAAATTTAAAGACGACAAAGTTACTAAAAAATAATTTGAAATTTTTATTTTTTTAAAGACCTTGTTGTATTAACAAGTCAAGGTTTCACTTAAAGCGAAACCCTGACTAATGTAATGTCTTTTAATATATTTCACCAATTCTCTCTGTATGACGGTCGGTTATTATTATTTCTGTTGTAATAATTCCAATCGTTATCATAATAATCAGATTGATTCCTTCCTATAAAATTATTCAACTCACGAATACTGCTGCTGAAACTGAAGGCATTATTTACGAGATAATAGTTTCGTTTATCAACACAATATTTATAAGCAAATTTTGCAAATTTTAATTTTGTTGATTCAAAACTGAACATTGTTAATATTCGATATACCTGATTTGCTTTAACACGGTGCGTAGAAACAGCTTGTTCGGCAATAATTTGTTTATCATTTTCAAAAGATGCCCGTCTCATAGAATTTTGAAGTCTTGCAATATCTAACATCGGTCTGTTATAATATCCGCCTCCGTTATTATAATATCCGTTTCCGTATCCGTTATTTAAATGAACAACATTAAGCATAACCAGCCTGTTATATCTGTTAATTTTGGCTTTTACACGCGAACGTGCGGGAATACGTATATTTCCGTTGTAAATAGTTCTGAATGCACCATAACGCCCTCCTACCCTTTGCTTTACAATTAAACGGTGAGAACCTCCCATTATTCCGGAAAGAGTAAATAAACTTGTCGGAACATTATAAATTCTTCGGTCAAAAATAACCGTAAACATAGAATTGTTATCTAATCTTAATCTTAATTCAGAAGAACCGTATCTTTGGGCTTCAGAACTTTTAGGAGCTAAGAGAACACCTAAAATTGCGAATGTAAAAATTAATCTTTTCATAGTTTCTCCTTTTTTAGTTTGATTTAATAATTATAAATCAATTCGTATGCCGGAAAAAGAGTTAAGGATTAATCAGAGTATCAACAGGCACTCTTTTTAAGGTATCTTTTTTTATTACTGTCTGATTATCAATATGTATAAACGGTTGTTTAATGTTAATATCTTCTTTCAAATTAAAATAATGAGTAATTTTATTTTCCAAACTGTCTCGCTTCATTAAACCTTCTTTAACATACAAAGTATCTTCTCCGTTAAAAAATATTTGTCCTATAAACAAATCCTTTGCTTTTCTGTTAAAGAACAATGTATCGCCTGATTTTGTTATAAAGGCAATTGTAGGATTAACAGCATAAACATAATTTACATTAACATTTTTTAATGCCGATTTCGTATTCTTTGCAGTTTTTTTAAATTGCTTGTAAATTGTTTCAAAATCCCATTCGGAATATGTCCCGGAACGATGTATAAATTGCTTAAATTCTTTTTCGGATAAACTGAAAAATACCAAACTGTTCGGCTTAACATACAATACATCTTGCAAATCAATTGCATTACTGTCAGTATCGGCAAAATCCGTTAAAGTATCATTTATTTTTTTTTCGGATAAATTATTCCCTTTATTATTTATTCGGCATGAGCTTAAAAGCAAAATTACGAATATTGAGATTAGTATTTTCATCTCGTTATTATTTTTTTGCAAAGATACATTTTTATCAATTATAAAAATCACATTATGTTTTTAACTTTGCAAAACTAATAATCAATTATTTAAAGTAACAATATGTATAACACAGTTTTTCTCATCATTATCGTGATTTTAGTATTTTCTTATATTCTTTCGGAATATTTGGATTTTTTAAATTCAAAATACAGAAATAAAAACATACCCGATGAACTTAAAGGTATTTATGATGATGAAAAATATGAGAAATCACAGAAATACGGAAAAACTAATTCAAAACTTTCGTTTTTAAGTTCTTCGTTTGTTTTAGTTCTGACTTTGGGAATGTTTTTTTTCGGAGGATTTAATTTCGTTAATGAAATTGCAGTTTCTTTTTCCGATAATAAAATAATTCAGGCATTAATATTTTTCGGAATTCTGCTTTTGGCATCGGATATTATTACTACTCCGTTTGCCGTTTATTCGGTTTTTGTAATTGAAGAAAAATTCGGATTTAACAAAACAACGGTTAAAACATTTATTTTTGATAAACTGAAAGGCTGGTTGCTCGGAGCTGTAATCGGGGGCGGAATACTTGCTCTCATTACTTGGTTTTATCTGAAAACAAACAATATGTTTTGGATTTATGCTTGGATTACGGTAAGTATTTTTTCTGTTTTTATGACAATGTTTTATTCGAGCATAATAGTCCCGCTTTTTAACAAACAAACACCTCTTGAAGATGGCGAACTGCGAAATGCAATAGAAAAATTTGCCCGAAAAGCAGGATTTAAATTAGATAATATTTTCGTAATAGACGGTTCAAAACGTTCAACCAAAGCAAACGCATATTTCAGCGGTTTAGGTCCGAAAAAACGAATCGTTCTTTATGACACATTGATTAATGATTTGACTGTTGATGAAATTGTTGCGGTTTTGGCTCACGAAACAGGACATTACAAAAAAAAACATACCGTAAGCAACATTATTACGGCAATAGTTCAAAGCGGAATTATGTTTTATATTTTCTCATTACTTGTTGATAATCCGCAACTTTCGCAGGCATTGGGCTCCGAAACAGTAAGTTTTCAGTTAGGATTGGTTGCTTTCGGCATTCTATACAGTCCGATTTCCATGATTATAGGTTTCTTTATGAACGGAATTTCTCGAAAACACGAATACGAAGCCGATGCTTTTGCAAAGAAATACGGACAAGCAGAGGGTTTAATTTCAGGATTGAAAAAGCTTACAGCAAAAAATTTAAGCAACCTTACACCCCACCCTTTATACGTAAAATTCAACTTTTCACACCCTACTCTTTATCAACGAATTAAAGCTCTTAAAAATGCATAATCGCGAAATTGAACGAAAATTTTTAGTTTTAAACAATGATTTTATAAAAGAAGCAACCGGAAAGGCTGAAATAAAGCAAGGATATTTATCAAAAGACCCTGAAAGAACTGTAAGAATAAGACTAAAAGACAATAAAGGATTTCTTACCGTAAAAGGAATTGTGAATTCAAGCGGTGCAGAAAGATTTGAATACGAAACCGAAATTAACAAGCAAGATGCTTTGCAATTACTCGATTTATGCCTTCCGGAAATAATTATTAAAACAAGATATTTTATCCCGAAAGAAAATCATACTTTTGAAACAGATGTTTTTGAAGAAAAAAATAAAGGTTTGGTTCTGTCCGAAATTGAATTAAATGATGAAAATGAGTTTTTTGAAAAACCGAAATGGCTCGGAGAAGAAGTTACCGGAGATAAACGCTTTTATAATTCATATCTTTCCGATTATCCTTTTTCCGGTTGGGATAAAAAAGTTAATTCCGGAGATATTATTTCGAAAATAACAAAAAAGATGATTTCATATTTCGGAAAAGACATAAGAAGAATTAACCATGCTTTGAAAGTTTTTGCTTATGTGCAAAATATCGGAAAACTTGAAGATTTAGATAAAGAAAAGCAACAGACGGTTGAAATTTGCGGTCTTTTGCACGATATAGGAATTAAAGTTTGTGAAGAAAAATACGGTTCAACAGCCGGAAAATATCAAGAAACAGAAAGCCCGATAATTGCTGAAGAAATACTGACCGAATTTAATATTTCCGAAAAAATTAAAGAACGAATACTTTTTATTATTTCAAACCACCACAGCTACAATAAAATTGACGACACGGATTTCCAAATTCTCGTTGAAGCCGATTTTTTGGTAAATTTTGAAGAAGGAAACGAAAGCAAAAAAAATATTCCTTCCGTAAAGCAAAATATTTTTAAAACAAAAACAGGTATCTCATTTTTGAACAGTATTTTCTGATTTTATTCCGATAACAGTTTTTCGGCTTCGGCAACAGTTTTTACCGGTTGTTTACAAACATAATTTCTGCAAACATAAATTAAAGTTTCTCCTTTTTTATATCTGTCCTTAAAAACAGGAATAACTGATTTTCCGGGAACACCGGCAAAAAATACGTCAGGTCGATATTTTTCTGTTAATTTTTCTTTAAAAGTTTTATAATCTTTCCCTACAATTACAAGTTCATAAGACGGTTTTGAAAAATACAGATACAATGAGGCCCAAGCCGCAAAATAATTCAAATTCGATAATAAGTTTTCTTCTGTTTTTAAAACCATTTTTTTTGAAATATCAAGATACCGAGAGTCAGAAAACATAATACCCAAAGAATAAAGATTTTTTGCAGCGACTGAATTTGAAGCAGGAATAACATTATCGGAAATTTCTTTTTGCCTTACAGTTAATTTTGCATCTTTATCAGAAGTATAAAAAAACATTCCTGATTTTTTATCGTAAAAATGTGTAAGTAAATAATCAGTTAATAATTTTGCTGTTTGCAAATATTTTTCATTGCCTGAGGCTTGATACAGTTTTATAAAAGCTTCAGCAGTAAAAACATAATCATCGGAAAAAGCATTTATTTTTGCATTTCCGTTTTTATAACTTCTTTTAAGACCTAAATTCGAACTTAATAATTTTTCAATAATAAAATTTGCCGCATTTTCGGCACTTTGCAAATATTCCCTTTTCCCGAAAACTTCATAAGCATCAATATAACCGGAAATCATCAGAGCATTCCATGAAGTAAGAATTTTATCGTCTAAACCTGGTTTTACTCTTTTTTTGCGTTCTTTTAATAAAATTTGTTTTTGTTCATTTATTGCTTTTTCGGATAAATTATATTTCTCAAAAACTTTATCGGATTTTTCGTTTACATACAAAATATTTTTGCCGTTTTCCCAATTTCCGATATTGCTTACATTATAATAATCGCAAAATAATTTCGATTTTTCTTTTAGTAAAGCCTCAATCTCAGTTTTTGTCCAAACATAATATTTTCCTTCTTCACCTTCGCTGTCGGCATCATAAGATGAATAAAAAGCATTTTCGGGAGATGTCATTTCATTTTTTATAAATTCCGTTGTTTGAAAAACTACATTTTTATATAAATCATTTCCCGTCAGTAAATATGCTTTACTGTAAAGACTTACAAGTTGTGCATTATCATAAAGCATTTTCTCGAAATGCGGAACAATCCATTTTGCATCAGTCGAATATCTGGAAAAACCTCCTGCTAATTGATCATATATTCCGCCTTTTGCAATACTACTCAGTGTTAACTCAACTTGACTCTTTATATTTTTATCATTTGAATAAAAACTGTATTCAAGAAAATAATTCCAAAGAACAGGCATCGGAAATTTAGGAGAATAATTTGTTCCGCCGTATTTTGTGTCGAAATTTGAAATAAAACGTTCCGTTGCTTTCCTAATTTTGATAAAATCAAACGTATTATCAGCCGATTCGGAAAATGAAAATTCCGATTTTTGAATTCCTGCCTGAATATTTTTTGCAGTTTCAAGGAATTTTGTTTTATCAAGTTTATAAGATTCCGATAAGTTTAATAATATTTTCTTCCAATCATTCGGTCTGAAATATGTCCCTCCGTAAACAGGCTTGCCGTCGGGCAATGCAAAACAATTTAAAGGCCAACCTCCTCTTCCGGTAATTAACTGAACTGCTGTCATATAAATATTATCAATATCCGGTCGTTCTTCTCTGTCCACTTTAATACAAATAAAATTATCGTTCATAATTTTTGCAATCTCCTCATTTTCAAAGCATTCATGTGCCATAACATGACACCAATGACAGGCAGAATATCCGATACTGATAATAATTAATTTATCTTCATCTTGTGCTTTTTTCAATGCTTCATCACCCCAAGGATACCAATTTACGGGATTATGTGCATGTTGCAACAGATAAGGACTGTTTTCATGAATTAAGTGATTTGTGTATTTATGTTCAGCTAATTTTATATTATCGGAATTTTGTTTAAGCATATTACAATTGAGATTTAAAATGATTATGACAGCAAAAATATTAACATATATTTTCATCTTTTTTTCCGTAAAGATAAAATATTATTTACAACGGTTATAAATAACCGGAAATTATTACATAATATTTCTCGATAATTAAAAAAAAACATAATTCCGGGGCTGTTAATTTAACATTTATTTATTTTTTTAAATCAGAAATAATTCATAAAATATACATATTCTTCCAAACAAAGAGAATATGAAAAAATATAAAATTTCTCGAAATGTTGTTATTTCAGAATATATTTAGTAACTTTCGAGAAAAATTATTAATCAATAAACTTCATATTATGAAGACTCATACTAAGAATGCGATTTTAATACCTACTGACTTCTCGGAGGTATGTAACAATGCTGTTGAACACGGAATGGTTCTGGCAAAAGCACTGGCAAGTCAAGTTTGGCTGCTACATGTTTTCGACAAAGACACTCAAAAATATTTGGACGAAAATAACCTTGAAGAAACCGACATAGAATCGATGTTAAAACAAACAGCCGAAAAATATTCGGAGAAATACGGGGTTTCGGTTAACACTCATATCAAATACGGAAATTTATTTGATAAAATTAAAGAAATGAATGACAAAATTCAGGCAAAATTAATCATTCTCGGAACTCACGGAAAAGTAGGCTTTCAAAAAATCACGGGAAGCTATGTTTTAAAAGTTGTAACGTCAACAAATACACCGACAATTGTGGTTCAAAAAAATTCAAATCCGAAAGGATATAAAAATATTATTTTTCCTATAACTGCATCTACCGAAGACAGGCAAAAAGTAATGTGGGCAATAAATATTGCTAAATTATTTGATGCAACCGTTCATCTTATTCCGAAATTTGAATCGGAAAGATACCACAAAACAAAAATTATGAACGTTACAAAGCAAATTAAGACGATATTATCGGAATATGACATTAAATTTGTTGATAAAGTTTCGTCGCCCGGTGCAGGAAATTTTGCCAAGCAAGTTATTGACTATGCTGTTGAGTATAAGGGAGATTTGATTATGACTTTAGTTGATAAAGGTAAAACATTTTTCTTTGCTTCCTGGGATGAACAAATTATTTATAATTCTTCTCAAATTCCGGTTATTTGTATTAACCCTATTGACACAAAAAAATCTACTTGGGAAAAAAGTTGGTAATATTGTTATCAGATAAAAATCAAAAACAGAGATATTGTATTAATGTCTCTGTTTTGTTTTATAACATTTGATTGAATTCACATTTTTTCTATTAATAATTTCAGATAATTATAAAAGTATTTACTTTTGCAGCTTGCCACTTTAGCTCAGTCGGCAGAGCAGCTCATTCGTAATGAGCAGGTCGTGGGTTCGAGTCCCATGAGTGGCTCTTCCTTTTGCGAGAATAGCTCAGTCGGCAGAGCATCAGCTTCCCAAGCTGAGGGTCGCGGGTTCGAATCCCGTTTCTCGCTCTTTGTATTACAGACATTTACATAAATCTTATTTCTGCATACATCTTACCGGTGTAAAAATTTTTAATTATATATTTTTTTTGACATTTCGTTTAATAAACAATAATAAGTAATTTATTTTTCAAATATACTTAAGAAAATGAATTAAATGTCAAAGGAAAAATTCACATTTTCCTTAATGAAGTTCAAAACATTAAAAACCGAGAAACTTTTGGATAAAACACTTTATGTACAAGTTACATATCTTTTGCCGACGGAAAAACAATAAAACGAAAATTTTGTAATTTCAGCTATATAATGACAATAAAATACCTCAAAAGAGCCGAAGTTAATATCTGCTTAATTTTTACGGCATATAATCTGCGAAGATTTATAAAAATTTTATCGGGGTTAAAAAGTTATCGGAATACCTGAAAGATACTATTATTCTGTATATCAATTTGTTAACCGAGATACGACTTTAAATAAGCCGATTTAAGACATTTTATTTTTCTGCAGATTTTCTGTACTTTTTCAAAAATAATCGATTAAAATTCAATATCAAAATTTAAAATATTCGGCGGTTTTTAAACGAACTGCCGTTACCCATTATTTGAAAAAAAGATAAAATAAAATTTGGGTTTTAAAACAGAAGTATTAACTTTGTAATTACATATATAAAAAATAAACAAATGGAATTATCAATAATACAAATAGGAAATTCAAAAGGATTCAGGCTTTCAAAAACCTTGATTGAGAAATATAATATCAAAGACAAGGTTGAACTTATTCTTGAAAAGGAATATTTGATTTTAAAACCTATTTCAAGTCCGAGGAAAGGTTGGGAAACAGCATTTAAGGAAATGAATGAAAAAGGAGATGACCAACTATTATTCAATGACGTTTTTAAAAATGAGAGCTTGGAAGAATGGAATTAAAACAGTATCAAATAGTTCTTGTAAATCTTGACCCGACTGTCGGAAGTGAAATAAAAAAAACCGGACCCTGTGTAATTATTTCTCCGGACGAAATGAATAAATATCTTAGGACAATAACTGTTGCACCAATTACCACAACTTCAAGAAAATATCCTACAAGAATTGAAGTAAAACACGACAGAAAAATAGGCCGGATTGTAGTTGACCAAATTCGTACTATTGATAAACAACGAATTATTAGAATTTTAGAGAGTCTGTCAAAACCCGAAATCAAGGAATTGAAATCCGTGATAAAAGAAACATTTGCAGACTAAAAAAACAGCATTATCCTAAAAACTGTGTAAAGTTGATTTTCCTTTTTCCTTCATTTTTCGAAAAAGGAAAAATTATTATATTTATCAACTAAAACACAGAATTATAACAGAAGAAGAATTATTAAACAGTAATTTTTCTTTATGATACAATTTTTTCAGATTCTATAGGTATCAAGCATATAAAACCTTGGGAACTTATTTAGCAAAAATATATGAAAATACAATATTGTTCCGATTTACATTTGGAGTTTTCCGATAATGAAAAATTTCTGAAAGAAACTCCGTTGAAAGCAAAAGGAGATATTTTAATATTAGCGGGAGACATAATTCCTTTAAAAATATCAGAAAAATTCGGTTATTTTTTTGATTTTCTGTCTGATAATTTCAAATATACTTATTGGATACCCGGTAATCATGAATATTATTATTATGACATAGCAGATAAAGGAACAGTTTTTAATGAAAAAATCAGAAAGAATGTATTTTTAGTTAATAACATTTCTGTAGTTCATGATAATGTCAAATTTATCTTTTCAACCTTATGGTCAAAGATAAGACCTGCATATCAACGGCAAATTGAAAGAAGAATGAGCGATTTTCACGTTATAAAATATTTCGGGACACATTTTTCAGCATCTCAATATAATAAATTGCATAATGAAAGTTTAGATTTTATAAAACAAGAATTAAAAAATGTTAAAGAAGATACAATAATTGTTGCCACCCACCATGTTCCGACTTTTATGAATTATCCGGAGCAATATAAAGGAGATACATTAAATGATACTTTCGCCGTTGAGTTATTTGAACTTATTAAAAATTCAGATATTAATTATTGGATATTCGGGCATCATCATAAAAACATTCCGGAATTTAAAATAGGAAAAACCGGCATGCTTACAAATCAATTAGGATATGTAATGTTTGAAAACACAGAATTATTTAATCCGGGAAAATATTTTGAAATTGATTAAAATTACTGCCGATTTTCAAGTTCATTTGTTTGCATAAAAGAATTTAATTTAAAATAAGCTTTGCTTAAAAATAATTTATCAATGGCAGAGGGCAAGCAACTTTACACAGTTTTAGGATAATGTCAAAATTCTCAAACGAAAACTTTACTTACAATTTATCAAAAAACATACCGATTACAGTATGTTTTTTAATAAAATTTATGCCCGATTTTATCAACCGGGCATATTAAAAAATATTTATTTTACTTTTGTCTTATCTGTTTTTAAAAACAATCGTTCTTTAAATTTTATAATATCATTCTTTAATGAATCAAATTCTGACTGACTGTCAGATTTGCTTTTAACAGATTCTTTAAGTTTTTTAATTGAAGCAGACAATGCTTTAAAGTCTTTGTCCTTATTACCGTAACCCATAGCTTTTGCAAATTTCAACTGATAATCGGCAGCATCTAAAAGTGTCATTACCTTTTCGGAATTTTTGTGGTTATCTGCATCAATCTTTTTTGCCATAATAATCATTTGTTCAGCCTTCAGAACCGGTAAAGGTAAAATTGTTTTTACTTCAACTACAGAAGCAGGAAGTTGTTGCAAAACCAATTTAGCATCTTCAGGTTTATTGTTTTCTAAAAAGATAATTGCTTGTTTTATTGCATCAGGATATGTTGCAAGAGGGATATAAAAATCCGAAATTATTATCTCACTTTTTAAATTCTTCAGCAAATCAGAAGCATCTTGATAATAGCCTTTATCCATTGCTTTTTCGGCAGATTTGACAATATTTTTAACAGTTCCCATATCCGTCATTACTTCATTCTTTTTGAAACTTACATCAGCCAGAATAAGATTATCATCAGGATTATTTGCTAATAAAACTTCTAATTTTCCGATTAATTCATTTCCGGCATTAACAGCTTCTTTAGTTTTATGTTCATTAATCAGTTTAAAAATTTTATTAGTTTCTGAAGCAGTTGTAAACGCTTCATTAATTATGCTGTCTTTCCGCTTGGAAACGGTATTGTTAATTTGTCTGTATATAGCTGCATACAAACTATCCGTAACTGCATTTTCAATTTTAACATTATCAGGAGCAACATTTTCAGATTCGCCTTTTTCTTCTGAGTTTGTAGTTTGTCCGCAAGAACTAAAGAAAAACAAACCCAAAAAAATCCATAAAAAAATACTTCGCTTTTTCATTGTTTTATAATTTTAATTTATAAATAAGTTATTTCTTTAGGTAAAACAAAATATATTCCGCAGCGAAAAACCTGTCATTTTGTCATTTTTATTGGCTTTTTGCAGCGTCATATTGTCAGCTAGCCAAAAACGACAGTTGATTTTCAATAATATTTCTGCCGATTAATTATTTTAAAATCAATTAATTAACGGAAATAAAACAATGAAATAATGACAAAGATTAATTATTATTAGAATTATATAAAATAAGGTCTTTTAAAATTGATATTTGATATAGTTCAGACACATAAATTCAAGCAATAAACACAACTTTTATAAAGATAAACATTAAGAAAATAACTATATTTTTTAAAATAAGAAAGCAAAGGTATCCTCATTCGGGAATTAGTAAAAGCCAAATTTAATTATCTGCAAAAAACTTACTTTTAATTAACGGAACAATCCGCCTAACACATTTTTAATTTAGTCCCTTAACTTATAAAATATTAAAATATCTTCATATATTGTTGTCAAACACTTTTTATTATTTTGTTTAATCATTATAATAATCTATTTTTGGGATTTACAAATTAACAATAATTCATTAAACTAATTATAAATGAGCGTATTAGTAAATAAAAATTCGAAAGTTATCGTTCAGGGATTTACCGGAAGCGAAGGAACTTTTCATGCCGGACAAATGATTGAATACGGAACAAATATTGTCGGAGGCGTAACTCCGGGAAAAGGCGGACAATTTAGACTTGACAAACCGATTTTTAATACCGTAAGCGATGCCGTTGCAAAAACCGGAGCAGATGTTTCCATTATTTTTGTACCGCCGGCTTTTGCCGCCGATGCCATTATGGAAGCTGCCGAAGCAGGCATTAAAGTAATTGTTGCTATTACCGAAGGCATTCCTACTGCCGATATGGTAAAAGTTAAAGAATATTTGAAAGATAAAGATTCTACATTAATAGGTCCCAATTGCCCGGGAATTATTACTGCCGAAGAAGCAAAAATAGGTATTATGCCCGGATTTATTTTTAAGAAAGGAAGTGTCGGTATCATCTCAAAATCAGGAACTTTAACCTATGAAGCAGTTGACCAAATTACAAAAGCAGGTCTTGGACAAACTACGGCAATCGGTATAGGAGGCGATCCTATTATCGGAACATCAACATTAGATGCAGTAAAACTTTTTGAAGCAGATCCTGACACAAAAGGAATTATAATGATTGGAGAGATCGGCGGAAATATGGAAGCCGAAGCCGCAGAATGGATTAAAGAGCACGGAACAAAACCTGTTGTAGGATTTATTGCCGGAGAAACAGCTCCAAAAGGGAAAAGAATGGGACATGCCGGAGCAATAATCGGCGGAAAAGCAGATACTGCACAAGCTAAAAAACAAATTTTGAGAGAATGCGGTGTTCATGTTGTTGACTCTCCGGCCAATATCGGAACTAAAATGGCAGAGCTTCTTAAATAATTGAAAGTTTATAAAGTTAAGATTGAAAAAACTCAGACTTTATGTCGAAGTAAATTTAAAAATTCCTGCATTAATTCAAATGCAGGTTTTTTTCATTCCAATTGAGTTAAGATTTACAATATTTTTCATAAATAAACTCAAATTATTATATTACAATAAATTATAAAACATACTCAATTATGTTTTATGACATATGTAAATATTTTTATATTCTTTAACTTTGAATTTAATTTGGTTTTTAAAAATATAAATCAGACAGTATGGAATACAGAATTGAACATGACACAATGGGAGAAGTAAAAGTTCCCGCTGATAAATATTGGGGTGCACAAACGCAACGCTCAAAAGATAATTTTAAAATAGGTAAACCTGCTTCTATGCCGAAAGAAATTATAAATGCTTTCGGATATTTAAAGAAGGCTGCCGCACAAGCAAATTTCGAACTTGGAGTTCTTCCGGAAAATAAAATGAAATTGATTGAAAAAGTTTGTGATGAGATTACAGAAGGAAAATTAGATGACCAATTTCCTCTCGTTATTTGGCAAACCGGTTCAGGAACTCAATCTAATATGAACGTTAACGAAGTTGTTTCAAACCGAGCTCATGTATTAAGCGGAGGTAAACTTGATGACGCAAAAAAAATCATTCATCCGAATGATGATGTAAATAAATCGCAATCGTCTAACGATACATTTCCCACAGCTATGCACATTGCCGCATATAAAATGCTGATAGAAAAGACAATACCGGGCATACAAAAATTGAGAAATACTCTAGAAGATAAATCATCCGAGTTTAAAAACGTTGTAAAAAACGGCAGAACTCACTGGATGGATGCCACACCATTAACATTAGGACAAGAATTTTCCGGTTATGTTTCTCAGTTAGATCACGGATTACTGGCATTAAAAAATACTATGGAACACCTTACGGAACTTGCTCTCGGCGGAACTGCAGTAGGAACCGGACTTAATACGCCGAAAGGTTACGATAAATTAGTTGCCCAAAAAATTGCACATCTTACCGGCTTACCTTTTATTACAGGAAAAAATAAATATGAAGGTTTGGCAGCACATGATGCCATTGTAGAATCGTCCGGTGCTTTAAAACAACTTGCAGTAAGTTTAATGAAAATTGCCAATGATATTCGTGTTATGGCATCCGGACCGAGAGGCGGAATCGGCGAATTAATCATTCCTTCAAATGAACCCGGTTCTTCAATTATGCCCGGAAAAGTTAATCCGACACAAGTTGAAGCATTAACAATGGTTTGTGCACAAGTTATCGGAAACGATACAGCTGTTACCGTCGGCGGTATGCAAGGACATTTTGAATTAAATGTATTTAAACCGGTTATGATTCATAATTTTTTAGAATCGGCAAAATTACTGGGCGATGCTTGTATCTCCTTCAATGATAATCTTGCTGTAGGTATTGAACCGAATTATACGGAAATTAAACACAAATTGGAAAATACTTTAATGCTTGTAACGGCACTAAATACAAAAATAGGTTATGAAAAAGCCGCCAAGATTGCCAAAAAAGCTCATGCAGAAGGTACAACTTTAAGGCAAGCAGCTATTGAGCTTGGTTTTGTTACCGATGAGCAATTTACTGAATGGGTTGATCCGTCAAAAATGGTCGGCACTTTAGAGTAAACAGGGCTTGCTGAAAAACGCTAATATATTTGTGTTTCAGTTACTTATAAGATTATTTACATATACAAGTGCAAGATTTTTAATTCATTTCACCCTATTTCCTTGCACTTGTGTAAAATATTTTAACTGCCCACAGGCACACCATCTTTCAAATTCCTCTTATTTCACAGTATTTATATACGACTTCAAACGAGAAACTTGAAAGATGGTGTGCCTGTGAGCTTTTCAGCAAGCCCTAAATATAGTTACCCGAATAATAAAAAATCAGATTTCTTAAGAAGTCGGATTTTTTTATTTTACAATTTAATTTTACTTATTAAAGGATTGGAATAAAGACCGTAAAAGATTTTTTCAAGAATTATTTTGTCTCCGTCTATTGAATCAATTGTTTTTTTGCAAATCATTCGCAATTTAGTTTCTTCTGCTTTTATATATTTATTTTCTTTGAAGAACTTTTTAGAACCCGTTAAAATATCAAATGCAATATAATTCGGTTTTGTTAATACATAATTTTTATAAATCTCATTATCAATTCTTTCGGCAAGAGTCGAAAATTTTTCATTACGTTTTTTAATTTTTTCAATACTTTTTAAATCTTCATTAACAGGTTTCCCGAAGACAATATTTACTTTACCTTTCATACTATATAAACCTCTGCCCATATCTTTCAAATCTTCTTCCTGAGTTTTTGTATATTTTTCTCCTGTTTTTTTTGAAAAAGTTGCAGCAATTTTTGATTCAATAGTCGGTTCATTTTCGTAGGATACGCTTACAGGAACAATATTTACTTCAGAAAAGCTGTCAGTAAAATTATTACATCCGCTCATATTAATCATTTTCAAAATTGCAGGATCTGTTTTATCAATACCGTTTTTTGTTCTGCCTTCGCGTTGGGCAATCCAAACGGATGTATTACGATTGACGATTGTATCTCTGATATATGCCGATAGTTTTTGTGAGCCGATAAGCATTTCTTTTCCTTTTAAATCACGTCTTACAATAAAGGATTTATTCAATCTCACAAGCACATTTATCCACTTATGTATCAGCAAATTATTACCTATTGCTATTTCAGATGTTTTGTGTCCGGCATTAAGCAAAACATGGTTTATAAGTGTAGAATCCAGAATAATATCTCTGTGATTTGAGATAAACAAATATGCAGTATCCGGTTTCAGATTTTCCAAACCGGAAACTTTAAAATCGGAAACCGTAAGTTGTAAAAGGGCATTTACAAATTCCGAAATATATCTTTTCTGAAAATCATAAACAGAATTAACACGATACAATTCTTTACTTAAATGTGCAATACGTTCATCGGAATAGAGTTTTTTTAATATATATATAAAACCCTCATCATCAAGGATATCCAGAAGTTTATCGTGTACTTCCTCATCTCTGAAAGATCGAATATTATCAAAATTAAAGTTTTCGGTACTTAACATTATTTATTATTTTTAAAATACGCAAATAAAAAATGAGGCTGTCCGGAAAGACTGTTTTGTCATACTAAACTCGTTTCAATATCTTTATTAAACGATTAAAAATCAGCTCTGTAAGATTCCGAACCACGAAGTGCCTCAGCAAAGCTAAATAAATTCATAATGACATTTTCGGATACTTCTCAGACAGTATCACAATACTTTTATAAATTAATGTTCGCAATTATGTTCATGATCTTCTGCATCGTGATTACACATATTTGCAGTTGTTTTTAAAGTTCCGGATAAAAAATCACCTACAACTTTAGCGGGTTCATTTGCAGGAGCACCCGTAAACACATTGATATTATTTTGATTTAAAATTTCAACAGCTTTCGGTCCTATACCTCCTGTTATTAAATCTGTTACATTATTTTCTGCCAACCAATTCGGGATTACACCAAATTCGTGAGGCGGCGGGGTTTCCATTTGTTCTTTTACAACTTTATCATTTTCGGCATGATAAAAATAAAAATGTGGTGCATGACCGAAATGTGCTGATAATTTACCGTCAATGACGGGAATTGCTATTTTTCTCATTGTTTATATTTTTAATTCTTTAATTTTATCTAAAAATAATTGCATCCCTTTTCTTTTTTCAACATCTAAAGAATAGCTGATACTTTTTGTTAAATATTTTTTTAAATCTATTTCGGAATTATTAAATTCTTTTTTATAATCGCTGATTGCAGCATCTATATTCATCAGGCCGGTTTTCAAAGCATTATTAAAATCTTTCACAAATCGGTCGTTTAACTTTTTGTTTGCAGCCCATACCGCAAATACAAAGGGATATGATGTATATTTCAACCAAATTTCCGATAAATCGTAAATATATTCAAATTTATTTTGATATTTAAAAACACGATCTCCGATTATTAATGCAGCTGTCTGATTATCAATATCATCTTCATAACCGGCTTCGGCTGAAACATATTCCGGATTAATATTAAAATAATTTCCGACTAATATTTTTGTTAATCTGACGGAAGTTCTTGATTGATAGTCTAACAGAATTCTTTTAATATTTTTAATCGGTACATGACAAAAAAGAGAAACTGTATCAACTTTTCCAACGGCACCGAGACAATAGTTTGAAATAATCTGCGGATTTTGTAATTTACTGATTTCTGCAACAGGAATTAGCCCTATATCCACTTCATCATTTAGTAATTTATCGGCACAAACAGACGGTATATCTTTCTGCAAATCAATTTGAAGCATTAAGGACTTATCGTTTTCAATTCCGTAAATAAAAGGTAAAGTATTGAGATATGAAACTGCTGATATTTTAATTTTCTTTTTCAAATTATTCAGATTTCAGTATTAATAATCTTATCTGTTTCAGCATCTTCAATTCTTCTAATCTCAACCATTGAAACTGTTCCTGCAATTACAGAAATAACGGCAACAAATGCCGACAAGGCAACACCGATATACGGAATAAAAAGAACCAAAGCGAACAATGAACCGTTAACAAGAGCAACCCATTTATATTTTCGCATAAAAGAAACACTGTCTTTGATATTTCGTTTATGTCGTTCATTTGAATAATCCATATATGAAAATCCGTAAAAATAAGATGTAATGAGAAACATAAAAATAACTCCTATCCAACTGATAAATGAAAGAATTAATCCTGCCGTAAAGATTAAAATCATTATGGCGGTTTCAAAAAGAATATTTCGGATTGCGATACCGATGCCTCTGAACACATCTTTGAAAAATTGCTTTATTTCAAACGGATAATCACTATTCGCGTTAGTTAATATTTTTTCGGTCTTTTCAGAAATAACAGAAAAAAGCGGTGATAGAATAATTACTATCAGATATCCTCCCAAATAGGTAAAACTGATAAAAAACAGGACATAAATCAAAGCAGTAATAATTCCGGATAAAGCAGCTTTCAGAACTTCCGAACCCCAAAAATCAGCATTGCCTATATTAATCCAATCCATCAAGGCATGTCTTGCTGTTACGGCTAAATCAACAACTTCGCTCATTCCGATCCAAAAAATTAAAATATTCAAAAGCAAAGGGAAGAACATATATTTCATAAATCCTTTGGAAAAGATTAAGTCCAGTGCCTTAAAATAGCCCTTAAATCCAATTGAGATTTGTTTTCCGAAATTCATGTAAGTTATTTAGTTTTAAATCTGACAGGATTATTAACTTTTTGTTTTAATAAAGCAATATCCAAAACTTCCGTAATTGTTTCTGCAAAATGGAATTTCAAACCCTTCAGATACAAATCATTAATTTCTTCAATGTCTTTTTCATTATCTTTAGGCAATATAAGTTCCTTAATATCAGCACGTTTTGCAGCCAATATTTTTTCTTTTATTCCTCCGACCGGTAATACTTTTCCTCTTAATGTCATTTCACCTGTCATGGCCAGTCTGTTTTTAATTTTTCTTTGAGTCAGAACGGAAGCCATTGATGTTACCATTGTTATTCCGGCAGAAGGACCGTCTTTCGGTATTGCACCTTCAGGCACATGAATATGTACATTGTAATTTTTAAAAATACTGTCTTTAATCTTAAAATCTTCGGAATGTGCTTTCATATATTCAAAAGCAATTACTGCAGATTCTTTCATTACTTGCCCTAAATTTCCCGTTAAATTTAATTGTCCGTTGCCTTTACTGACACTCGATTCAATAAAAAGAATTTTTCCGCCTACTTGTGTCCAAGCCAGTCCGGTAACTACTCCGGCAAATTCATTGCCTTCGTATTTGCCTTTAATATAACGCGGAATGCCCAGATAATCCTGAATATCTGCTGTTTTTAATAATTTGGAATAATTTTCTTCAAGAGCAATTTTTTTTGCAATTTTACGTATAACTTCTGCAATTTTCTTTTCCAAATTTCGTACTCCGGATTCTCCGGTATAATCAGTAATTATTTTTTCAATTGCTTCTTTAGAGAATTTTAATTGCGAAACTTTTAATCCGTGCTCTTTTAATTGTCGAGGAATTAAATGCCTCTTAGCAATTTCAATTTTTTCTTCTACAATGTATCCGGAAACTTCAATCAGTTCCATTCTGTCTCTGAGTGCCGAATTAATTGTATTTAATGAATTAGCAGTAGCTATAAATAATATTTTTGACAAATCAAATTCCAGCTCTAAATAATTATCGTAAAATGTATTATTTTGCTCCGGGTCAAGCACTTCAAGCAATGCAGAAGACGGATCTCCTCTGAAATCATTACCGATTTTATCAATCTCATCCAAAATAAAAACGGGATTTGATGATTTAACTTTTTTTAGATTTTGAATAATTCTTCCGGGCATTGCACCGATATATGTTTTTCTGTGTCCGCGAATTTCTGCTTCGTCATGCAAACCTCCGAGTGACATTCTGGCATATTTTCGTTCCAAAGCATGGGCAACAGATTTTCCGAGGGAGGTTTTCCCTACTCCGGGCGGTCCGTAAAGGCATAAAATCGGGGCTTTTAAATCACCTTTTAATTTTAAAACAGCAAGATGTTCTAAAATACGATCTTTCACATTATCGAGTCCGTAATGATCGTCATCCAAAATCTTTTTTGCTCGTTTTAAATCGAAATTATCTTTGGTATATTCGTTCCAAGGCAAGTCAACAAGTGTCTGAGCATAAATAAGTTGGTATGAATAATCAGGAGCCATCGGATTTATTTGTTTCAAACGATTTATTTGTTTTTTGAAGGCTTCTTCCGCATCTTTATTCCATTTTTTCTTCTTTGCTTTTTTTTCAAGTTCTTCAATTTCAACTTTCGGAGATTCTAAACCTAATTCATCCTGTATCGCTTTCATTTGCTGATGCAAAAAATATTCTTTTTGCTGCTGATTCATCTCTGTTTTTGCCTTATTTTGAATGTTATCTTTAAGTTCTAATTTTTGAACTTCTTCGGATAAATATTTTAATAATAAAGCAGCTCTGCCGGATAAATCATTTTCTTCAAGCAATTTTTGTTTGTCTTTTGCATTAACATCCGTATTTGAAGATACAAAATTGATTAAAAACTCCGGTGAATCTATATTATTAATTGCAAAAACAGCTTCTTTCGGAAGATTTGAAGAAAGGTGTATTATTTTTACAGATAATTCCTTAACGGAGATAATTTGAGCTTCAAATTCCTTTTTATCAAAAGTTTCATTTGTAGTATTCAGAACATCATATTTAACTTTCAAATACGGTTTCACAGAAAGTTCTTCTGTTATTTTAAATCTTGTAATACCTTGGAGAACAGCAGTTTTTTCACCGTCAGGCATATCAAAAAGTTTTATGACTCGTGCTAATGTACCTATTTTATATATGTCTTTAAACTTCGGATCTTCTGTTTTTTCATCTTTCTGACTGATTATTCCGATAAGAATATCTTTTTTATGTGCTTCTTTAATCAGTTTTAATGATTTTTTTCTGCCTACAGCAATAGGAATCACAATTTGAGGAAATAATACTGTATTTCTTAATGTAAGAAGTTGTAATTCGTCGGGTAAATCAAAATCATCAACCGATAATTTATCAATATCCGCAGCTAAAGGAATCATTTCAGCGGTATTTGCTTCATTTTTATTTCCGAAAATAATATCTTTAAACATAAATCTTTCTTTTTTGGAGTATTTGAATTTACATGTCAATGGTCGTGCCGGATATGTAAAACAGGAAATTTCGGCAGATTATTATCTTTTCTCGGAAGAAAACTCTGCAATTAATGTCTGAGTACCTTTTACTTTATCTCCTATTTTTACTTTTACATCAGAATTTATCGGTAAGAAAATATCAACACGCGAGCCGAATTTAATAAATCCGCATTCTTCTGATTGCTTAACATTATCACCTTCTCTTACAAAAAAAACTACTCTGCGAGCCACCGTTCCGGCAATTTGACGATAGAGAATTTCTGTTCCTTTTTCATTTTTAATAACAACGGATGTACGTTCATTTTCTTCTGAAGATTTCGGATTTTTTGCTAATAAATATTTCCCTTCGTGATACCTGAAGTATTTAATTATTCCGCTGACCGGAAACCAATTAATATGTACATTCCAAAGCGACATAAAAATTGAAATTTGAATACGTTCATCTTTAAAATATTCGTTTTCAACTGTTTTTTCAATAACAACAACTTTTCCGTCAGCCGGTGCTATTATTCCCGAATGATTAATAATCAGATTCCTTTTTGGCTTTCTGAAAAAAAATATCACAATAAAAAAGATAATAAGTGATACAAGTAAGGAAGTTGTTGTAATAATTTTACAATCGTAAAAAAATACGTAAACGGCGATATTAAATAAAGTTAAACTTAAAACTGCGATAAGAATTGTATGAATTCCTTCTCTGTGAATTTTCATTCCGAAAAATTAATATTTATTAAAGTGTAAAGATACGAAACTTACATAAATTCTGTATAAGAGAATTAATTTTGATTATAAAAAGAAGTATTCAATAATCTTTAAATAGAGAAATATCATAGGTGCTGCAAAAAAGGTACTGTCGAAACGATCAAGTAATCCGCCGTGTCCGGGCATTATTGTACCGGAATCTTTAATTCCGGCTCTGCGTTTAAGCCACGATTCCGTTAAGTCTCCGTAAACACCGAAAACTACTGTTACGGCAGCGAAAATCATCCATTCAGGCAAGGTTAAACTCTTAAAGTACAAAGCGATAACATAGGCAGCAACAAAAGCAAAAATTGCACCGCCGATTGTTCCTTCCCAAGTTTTATTAGGAGAAATACGTTCAAATAATTTAGTTTTTCCGAATTTTGAACCGATTAAATAAGCTCCTGTATCATTTATCCAGAGTATTACAAAAAGAGCTAATAAATATTTATGTGTAAAAACGCCTTTATTTATTCCTGAAAAAGCTATAAAATTTAATGTCGCCATAGGAATTACAACATAAATAATTCCGAAAACAGTAAATGCGATACTTAAAAAATGGTCTTCTCTGTCTTGATAAATTTCAAAAATAAACAGAAAAATAACAAGAAATATTGCGACAAAATAAGATATAGAAGGAATATCATCGCGAGCAACAAAGAAAGTTAATAACCAGACGGTTAATCCTAAAAAAAGTCCGTAATATTTTTGCGGTTTATTGCCTGTTTTTTCAAATAAATGATATGCCTCTGCTAAAGCTATAAGTGTAATTAACAGAAATACAACAACATATAAATATTCATTAATTAAAATACCGCCCAACAGAACAATAACAAAAATCAAAGCAGACAAAGCTCTTTTTAACAAATTACGTTTCAACATGTCAACTATAGTTTTGCTATCAGATTTTGAGCTTTCTTAAGATAATCTTTTTCTGTATATAACTCAATTTCACCGAGTAAAAATGTTGTATCTTTATCGTTAATAATAACTGAAGGTATTCCGGCTTCTTCTAAAATGCTTTTATGAAACAGTGCATTTGCTATATCGGAATATGTTTTAAGCACTACCCATTCTTTATTTTCAGCTAAATATTTATTTGCAGTTTCAATATCATTTTCTTTTACAAATAACTGAATTTTTCCGTTGTCTTTTTTAATAAGTGCTTTTATTTTTTTTGAAAACAAAAGTTCTTCTGCTTTTTCAATTTTACTTAACGAATCAAATTCTTTAAATAATTTATAATTTTTGAGTTCTGAAATATATTTTTTTGCTTTGTCCGAATCATCATTTTTAACATAGATACTTATAGTTTCCAAATGATAATCTGAATCTTTTTTCTTGATTACAATAGTATTAATAAGGTTTTCGGCAAGCAAATCAACATAATATTTTGTTTGTCTTACTTTATTGCAAATCAGCACTCTTGACCAATCTTTTAATTCTTTGCCTGTCAAATACGGGATTGTTTTTTCAACATCTTTATTTTCAACATAGAGTTCATAATTATCTAAAATGTATTTTTGACTTTCTTTCCTTTTAAGAATGGTTTTTATTCCGGTATTCTGCAATACTTTTTGAAATAACAAAACAGGTTTTAAATCAACAAATGAGTTAATTTTTGTTAAACCGTCAAAATCATCAATTAAAGCACGTGCTTTTTTTTCATTGTTTTTTTCAACATATAAATCAATATTTCCCAAAAGAAATAAGCTGTCTTTTTCATCTAAAATAACGGCATTAATATCGTTTTGATTAAGAATACTTTTTCTTAATTCTGCTTGATGAAATCTCTCAAAAGTTTGAATTTTAACCCAATTCTTCATAATGTCTAATATTTAAAATTTCGTTGTATCTGAATCTTTCTTAGTTTCCTGTTCAGCTTCTTTTCTTCTTTTTTCTTGTTCTTGTTCTTGCTGATGTTTTAAACGTTCTTTGTTTTTCTGTCTTATTTTTTGAACTTCTTCGTCATATTCATCATTAAAAGGTCTTTTCCCGAGAATTCTTTCGGCATCTTCAAAATAAATAACTTCTTTTTCGAGCAGTAATTCAGCCAATTTTGTAATTCCCTCATTATTTTCTTTTAATATTTTTTTTGCACGGTTATACTGTTCTTCTATCATTTTCTTAACTTCCGCATCAATTAATTCGGCAGTTTGTTCGCTAAAAGGTTTTTGAAATTGAAATTCATTCGTACCGCTTGAATCATAATAGCTTAAATTACCGATTTCATCACTCATACCAAAATAAGCAATCATTGAAAATGCTTGTTTAGTAACACGTTCCAAGTCATTTAAAGCACCGGTTGAAATTTTTCCGAAAGTTATTTCTTCAGAAGCTCTGCCTCCGAGCATAGCACACATTTCATCTAATAATTGTTCTTTAGTAGTTATTTGACGTTCGTGCGGTTGGTACCAAGCAGCCCCGAGAGCTTGTCCGCGCGGAACAATTGTTACTTTTACCAAAGGATGAGCATTTTCAAGCATCCAGCTAACGGTTGCATGACCGGCTTCGTGATAAGCAATAGTCTTTTTTTCAGTTTTTGTAATTATTTTACTTTTTTTCTCAAGCCCGCCGATTATACGATCTATTGCAGCATGAAAATCCTCATGAAAAACATTTTTTTTATCTTTTCTTGCGGCAATTAAAGCAGCTTCGTTACAAACATTAGCAATATCGGCACCCGAAAAACCCGGTGTTTGCTTGGACAATTTCTGAATATCAACATCTTCACCTAATTTCAGCGGTTTAATATGTACTTTAAAAATATCTTCTCTTTCGGTTAAATCGGGTAATTCAACATGTATTTGACGATCAAATCTGCCGGCACGCATTAATGCCGGGTCAAGAACATCGGATCGATTTGTTGCAGCAAGTATAATTACTCCGGTATTTGTGTCGAACCCGTCCATTTCAGTAAGTAATTGATTTAATGTATTTTCTCTTTCGTCATTTCCGCCTAAGCTGGCTCCTCTGCTTCTTGTTCTTCCGATTGCATCAATTTCATCAATAAAAACGATACAAGGCGATTTTTGTTTTGCTTGTGCAAATAAATCACGAACACGTGATGCACCAACACCTACAAACATTTCAACAAAATCGGAACCTGACAGTGAAAAAAACGGCACATTTGCTTCTCCGGCAACTGCTTTTGCAAGTAAAGTTTTCCCGGTTCCGGGAGGTCCTACCAGCAAAGCACCTTTAGGAATTTTACCGCCTAATTTGGTATATTTATCAGGTCTTTTAAGAAAATCCACAATTTCCTGAACTTCAATTTTTGCTTCTTCAAGTCCGGCAACATTACTGAAATTAACTTTCACTTTTGTTTTTTCATTATCAAAAAGTTTGGCTTTAGAGCGACCTACATTGAATATGCCGCCGGCACCGCCGCCCATTCCGCTGCCCATTTTGCGAAAAAGAAACATCCAAATAGCAACAATTATTATCAAAGGCAATAACCAACCAAGCAATTCTCCCATTACATCTGTTCTGTTTTCATAATCAATAGGAACTCTGTTTATCTTATCAACATTTTTTTGAAGTTCTTCCATATCTTTTTCAAAAACTTCAACCGATCCGATATTAAAATAATAATCAGGTGTATTACCTGCGGCAAATACTTTATTTTCTTTTCCTAAATCACTGAATTCAGGATCGCTGCGCATTTGCTCTTTAATATAAACCTCAACTTTTTCGTGGTTTACAACAACCAATTTCTCAGCTGCATGTTTCGGCATTATTTTAGTTTCAAAACGAAGTTGAGTTATTTTTTTCGCAGTTTCCTGATTTGAAAAATAGTTTAAAGCAAAAAAGCCGACAGTTACAGCAATAAAAATAAAAATGGTATTTTTATTTCCTTTATTTTTGAACATATTATTGGCATCTTTAGGATTACCCTTTTCAGGTCTTCTCTCAGGTATTTTATTTCTTATATCTTTATTTTTTTCTGACATTTCTTTTTTCTTTAATTTTCAACACTTGAATACTTTACGTTAACTTCGGTAATTTCTGCATCGGCCCATAAATCCTCCAATTTATAAGTATTTCTGAACTCAGACCTGAACACATGTACCACAACATCAAAATAGTCCAAAATAATCCATTCGGCATTTTCATAACCTTCTTTATGAAATACTTTTTCTCCGGTTTCTTTTCTTACAAATCGTTCAACAGAATCGGCTGCAGCTTCAACTTGTTTGTCAGTTTCTGCTTCACATATTATAAAAAAATCCGTAATTGAGTTTTGTGTTCCTCTAAAATCTATTTTTACAATATTCTTTGCTTTCTTTTCTGTCATTCCTTCCAAAATTGCATTTAGAAGTTTTTGAATTTTTACCATAAATTTTATTTGTATTTTTTAATTAATCCGGCAAATTTAATCAAATTTATACGATAAATGAACTTTACTGTAAAATTGTATCCTCTTTAAAATTTTCTTACTCGGCAAGTTTGAGACAATTAACTTAATATGAAAATGTTACTACCTTATACTTTATAAAACACATACCGAAACAGAAACATATAAAACTGTCTGTCAATGATATAATTTTATGCAACTGTTAATTCATAAGTTTTCGGAGTGTCAGATAAATGTTTGTTAATCATACCGTTTAATTGACTATAAAATGAAAAAAAACAAAATATTTAATAAAAAAAATATTACTTTTGTCTCACGTAAAAATACTTTACCGTAAAACGCAACTTTACAAAAATTATATAGCCATGAAAGGAAAACTGTTAATCGTAATACTCGTTATAGGAATAAGTGCATCAGCTGTATATTACGGATTAGAGCCGGTAACGAAACAACAAGAAAAAAAAATTGTAGAATTAAAAGATAAAATTAATTTTCTGAAGAAAGAAACTATCCCTTTACGTTTTAAAATTCTCGAAAAAGATACCGCACAAATTAAATTTGCAGTAAAATTCTACGATCAAGATTCTGTTGAATTTAATACCGACACTTTAACACTTCAGGGTCAGGAATTATCCTTTGATTTTGATGTTGTTAAGATTAAAAAAGGCTTAAGTATTGCATTTCCGACAAAAATTTTTACGAATAAAATTCCTGCAAAAAAAGGCATTATACTATTCAAATATTATGATGATCACGGTTTTCCTCAAACAATGAGTACAAACGGAGCTGACACATCTTATGTAAGACTGATGACCGAACTTTTTACAAAAATTAAAACAGGCAATA
>JAJRUH010000066.1 GCA_024277895.1 Bacteroidota bacterium
AAATAAATCTTTCAAATATAACAGGTGGTTCGTTCGACAGATTTGAACTTGTTTTTGAAAAATCAACAAGCAATATTTTGATTTCCGACAATATTTCCGTAAAATTGTATCCGAATCCGACAAACGGAAAATTTTATCTGAATACAGGAAATTCAGTTTCAGAATATTCGGTTAAAGTTATGAACGTTACCGGACAAACAATTATGGAAAAAATAATAAATAATAACAAAATAAACGAATTGGATTTAACAAATAAACCCGGAGGCGTTTACTTTGTAAAAGTTATGTTTAATGACGGTTCATCAGTTACTAAAAAAATAGTTAAAAAATAAAAATTTATAAAAGAAGTTGTCTGAAAAGTTTTGTCATTCCGAACTTGTTTTGGTATCTGCTCAAACGCTTTAAGACACTTTACGGACAACTTCTTTAACTCTTTATTAATTAAAAATCAATAACATGAAACGAATTCTTACTCTTACGACACTTCTCGTTTTTTTATTTTCGGGAATTTCTTTCTCGCAACAATCTGAAAAAGCAAAAAGCAAAAAACCGGCTCTGAAAATGACGGTAAAGACTGCTGCTTATTTTGATATTTCAAAACCTTTAAGAGATATAATTGAACAAAATAAATATAATTATATCGATCCCTTTAAAGGAGAAAGACATGAAGTAAACAATCAATTTATTATAAAACCAAAAGGCAAAGTTTCAAACACTCCGGACCCTTTAGCTTTTTTACAGAAAAATTATTCCGTTCCTAAAGCTGAGACAATAACCGTTGATGCAAGCTTTGACGGTTCTAATAACGGAGATAATGCTTCAGGTGTTGCACCTCCTGATACACAGGGAGATGTCAGCCCGAGTTACTACATTCAAGCCGTAAATAATGTAACCGTTATTAAAGATTTAAGCGGAAATACAGTTCAGGGACCTTTTCCTACTTCCGATTTTTGGACAGGAACAGGATTTGATTCATCAAATGACGGTGATCCTATTATCCTTTGGGACGAAGATGCACAACGCTGGTTGATTTCCCAATTTGCTGTTCCGTCAGGAGACGGTAATTATTACGAGTTAATTGCTGTTTCAACATCTTCAGACCCTACCGGTACTTATTACAGATATGCTTTTCAATATACTTATATGCCGGATTATCCGAAATTAGCTGTTTGGCCTGACGGATATTATGCAGGTTTTAATGCTTTCGACCAAAATAACGGTAACGCTTATATGGGAACCTATTCGTCTGTATATGAAAGAGATAAAATGCTTATAGGTGATGCAGGTGCTCAAGTTATTACTTTTGGTCCGGACGCAAATTTATGGGCTGTTTTTCCTGCTGATGCAGATGCTTTTCCTGCAACAGGAACACCTTGTTATTTTATGTCTGATGAATTATCGGACTATACAGGTAATGATTCTATTTACATTTATGAGTTTCATACCGACTGGACAACTCCCTCAAACAGTACTTTCGGACTTTCTAAATCTGTTCAGGTTACGCCGTACGATTTATTCAATTCGGATACGGAAGTACCTCAATCTGGAGTAACGGATTTATTAGACTTATTACATTACCGAATTATGTACAGACCGTATTTCAGACATTTCCCGAATTATGATGTATTATTAATGACAAGAACTGTAAATGACGGGGGAATTGCTGCCGTGCGTTGGTATGAACTAAGAAATTGGGGATACGGGTGGTCTTTGAACCAAGAAGGAACCTATAATCCGGGAGACGGATTATGGCGATGGATGCCTTCAATTGCAATGAATGCCGAAGGTGATATTTCCATAGGATATTCTATTTCCGGAACTTCTAAATTCCCTTCAATCGGTGGTGTCGGAAGATATTCTTACGATCCTTTAAACGTGATGACGACAAATGAAAATGAATTTTATACAGGATCTGCATCGCAATCCGGTGTATCTCGGTGGGGTGATTATTCAATGGTAAGCATTGATGCAAATGATAATTACTCTTTCTGGTACACAACAGAATACACAACAGGAGGTTGGAATTGGAGAACACGAATTATTCATTATACTATGCCTCAAGTTTGTACCCCTCCCGCAACACAAGCTTCAAATATTTCATTTTCAGGAATTACAACAACGGCCATAACTTGCAGTTGGACTCCGGGCAACGGAGATGCCGATATTGTTGTAGTTCGAGAGAATGCTCCTGTTAACCAAGATCCGAATCCGGGTACAACTTACACCGCAAATTCAGTTTTTGGTTCAGGCAGCGAAATCGGAACAGGAACAGGGAACTATGTTATTTATGACGGAACAACCGGCACGGTTAATCTTACCGGTTTAACTTCCGGACAAACATACTATTTTGCTGTTTATACATACAATTCTGCTGATCATTGTTACAACACTTCAGAACTTTCAGGTAATGCAACTACCGTCGGACCTCCTTCGGTTACAACAACTGCTGCTTCTGCTATTACAGGTAATTCTGTAACAAGCGGGGGCGATGTTATTTCCGATAACGGCTCTGCCGTTACGGTAAGAGGCGTTTGTTGGAATACAACAGGAACACCGACAACTGCCGACAGTAAAACATCTGACGGAACAGGAACTGGTGTTTTTACAAGTGCTGTGACCGGACTTTCAGGAACAACAACTTATTATGTTCGTGCTTATGCAACAAATGCTTACGGCACAGCATACGGACAAGAAGAAACATTTATAACTCTTTGCGGTACAGTTTCGGTATTTCCTTACACACAAAATTTTGATAGTTGGACAACAAGCACTCCTGCAACTGCCTGTACCGGGGACGGAACAGTTACACTTGAAGAATGTTGGACAAATGTTACCGGCGACGGTATTGATCGGGATATATTTACGGGCTCAACAGGTTCATCAAGTACCGGTCCTACTGCCGATCATACAACGGGAAGCGGAAATTATTTATATACAGAAGCTTCAGGACCTTGTAACAGTACCGGTCTTATTACTTCGCCTACTTTTGATTTTACATCTCTATCTGACGCAACTTTAACATTTTGGTATAGTATGTATGGGGCTGATATGGGAACATTATCTGTTCAAGTTTCAACAGACGGAGGTGCAAATTGGTCTGCAGATTTATGGAGTCTTACAGGAGACCAAGGAACAAGTTGGATACAAGCTATAGTTGATTTAACACCTTATGTAAGTTATAATAATGTTATTATTCGTTGGACAGGTGCTGAAGGTAGTGGTTATACTTCAGATATGGCAATTGATGATGTTACGGTTACAGGAACTCTTGCACCCACTGCCATAAATTGGACAGGTGCCGCCGGTACTGATTGGCAAAACACAGGAAACTGGGACAGCGGAGCAGTTCCTGCGGCAAGCGATGATGTCGTTATTCCGAACGTAACAAACCAACCGATTATTAATAACGGAACAGGAAGCGTAGCAGTTTGTAATAACATAACAATAGAAAGCGGTGCAAGCGTTACGATAGATCCAAACGGGTATATGACTGTTGCAGGGGCAATTACAAACAATGCCGGAAACACAGGTTTAGTTATAAATTCCGATGACACGGGAACAGGTTCTCTTATTCAAAACACTTCAGGAGGAGTTGATGCTACCGTAAATTGTAGATTGTCTTCTGTTGGTCGTCAATGGCACATGGTATCTTCTCCGATTACGGCGGCTCCTTTCAGCGTTTTTTCTTCTTCAACATATTTTGAATATAACGAAACAGTTAACGATTTCTGGACAGGAAGTACTTATGATGCGGGAAGTGCAGACCCTTGGGCAACCGTATCGGGAAATATGGCCGTATCTAAAGGTTACATTTATAATAACTTTGCGGAAACTCTGATATTCTCGGGACAATTAAATGACAATACCGCATCATCGGCAATTAATATTTCTTATACTTCGGCTAACGGAAACAATAGTTTTGACGGTTGGAATCTTATAGGAAATCCTTATACTTCCGCTATTGACTGGGACAATGCTGCAGTAGCTCATGCTTCGGCTAATTTGGATGATGCAATTTACATTTATGATGATAATATTCATGACTATACAAGTTATGTAGGAGGTGTATCAACTAACGGAGGCACTCAATATATTCCGGCAGGACAAGGTTTCTTTGTAAAAGCAAACGCTTCGGGAACCTTAAATATAGGTGCTGCGGCAAGAGTTCATAATGCTCAAAACTTTTGGAAAGCAAATTATACAACTCCCGACAATTTCTTAAGATTGCAAATTTCAGCTAATCCGTTTAACGACGACAGAGAATATACAGATGAAACCGTTATAAGATTTTTACCCGAAGCTACAAATGATATGGATAAAAGTTTTGACGCTTATAAACTGTTTTCTAAGGAAACCTATGTTCCGCAAATTTATACCGATTTTAACGGAGCGGAATATTCTATAAATACATTAAAAATTTTCAATGAAAAAGTTATCTCCGTTCCTTTGAAAGTTGAACAAACAAACGGAAATTACAAAATTTCGGTTACTGAATTTAATTTCAACGGATTTAGTGTTTATTTGAAAGATAATCTGAAAAATACTACTGTCGAAATAGGATTAAATGACGTAATAGAATTAACTTCGGATGAAAGCGATAAAGACGGAAGATTTGAACTTGTTTTTGAAAAATCAACATCGGGTATCGTTTTAGCGGAAAATTCAAACGTTACTCTGTATCCTAATCCTAACGAAGGGTTATTCTACTTAACCGTAGGTAATAATGATGATTATAAAGTAGTTATAACCAATATAACCGGACAAGTTATATACAGAAATAAATTTAGCGGAAATACAAGCAAAATAATTAAACTCTCAAATCAAAGCAGAGGTATTTATTTTGTGAAAATTATTTTCAGTGATAATTCTTCAGTTACTAAAAAAATTGTAAAAGAATAAAATACAAAACATCGGAGAGGAAATTATATTTCCTCTCTTTTAAAGTTTTTATTATGAAATTTAAAAAATTACTCTTAAATAAAGTTCTGTTACCGTTATTTTTAACAAGTATCAGTCTGGTGGGACTATCTCAGGAAAAAGATATAAAAGCTCCGCCACTGCCTTGTGTAACACCTACTTCACAAACAAGCAGTTTTACGGCAACTGCCGCAAGCAGTTCGTCAATAGACCTGTCTTGGACAAGAGGAGACGGTGATAACGTTATCATTCTGGCGAAACAAGGAAGTGCTGTTGATTCTGACCCGGTCAGCGGAACATCATATACAGCAAGCTCTGTGTTCGGTTCGGGAACGCTGATAGGTACAGGCAATTATGTTGTTTATATAGGAACGGGAAATGCTGCAACAATTACCGGATTGACACAAAATACAACATACTATTTCGCAGCTTATGAATTCAATAATACGGATGTATGCTATCTGATACCGGGAGTTACCGCCAATGCAACAACTCCGGCTGCTCCGCCTGTAATTTCAGGTGTGTCGCCAAACAGTTTCTTTGCAGATAAAGGTGCAACTTTAACAATTACCGGTTCAGATTTAACCGGTGCAACTGTTGATATTGCAGGTGTTTCAGGAACAATAACTTCTAACGACGGTTCTACCATTGTCGTAGATTTCGGACCCGGATTATATATCAATAATACTTTAACAGTATCAACCGGAGTTAGTCCTGATGCAACCTCAACCGTTACGGTTAATACACGTAATGTTATTCCCGTAGGAGGAGGAACTGATTTTCATACTACAATACAAAGTGCATTAGACGGTTTGTTTGCTTGGTTCGGAACAGCAACTTTCAGCACTTCAACAGCAGGTTATCTGGCAGGTACAAAAACTATAGAAGTTTATAACGGAACCTATACCGATGTTGTAACTCCAAACGTAAATTTGGGAACAACGGCATCCGAAGGATTAATAATCCAAAATGCAACGGGACAACAACCGGTTATTAATGCAGCGGGAAATGCAAATGCATTTTATATAGGTGCACTGGATTATGTTACAATAAGCGGATTTACCGCATATAATTCTTCAGATGCTCTTATATATACAGAAGGAGATAATAACATTATTACTTTAAATAAATTATACGGCTCAACAGCAGGTGCCGGTATTATTTTAAATAATGCTTTAACTGCAACGGTTCAAAACAATTTAGTATATAACAATTATACTTTCGGAATTCGTTTAATTGCTTCGGATAATGCAATTGTTAAAAATAATACGGTTGCTGATAACGGAAATGAAGCAAAAGCTCCGCCCTTACCGAATATTTATACTCCTGCCCAATTATATGTTGAATCAGGAACAGGAGTTTCTGTTACAAACAATATAATTTATGCAAAAACAGGTTCAAATATCTATACTTTGGTAACAGAAACAGGTATTACCGTTACAAGTGATTATAATACATACTTTAAAAACGGAAATACTAATTTGGTTTATTATAACGGAACTGTTTATACCGATTTGTCCGCTTGGAGCGGTAACGGTGCCGGAACAAACGATTTGGAAGGAGACCCATTATTTGTTGGAAGCGGCGATTATCATATTCAATCTACAAACGGCTCATACCCGTATCCCGCTCAATGGCCGCCGGAAGCTGCTGCAAGTGCTTGGAATAATGATGCCGGCGATTCTCCGGCATTAGATACCGGAAATCCGTCAGATGCTTTTGCAAATGAACCTGCAAATAACGGAAGCAGGATAAACCAAGGTGCTTACGGAAATACGGCTCAAGCTTCTAAATCAGCGGTAACTTGTGTAACACCAACCACACAAACAAGCAGTTTTACGGCAACTGCCGCAAGCAGTTCGTCAATAGACCTGTCTTGGACAAGAGGAAACGGTGATAAAGTAATAATTCTTGCTCACGAAGCTGCAGTTGTTGATGCAGATCCTGTAAGCGGAACAACTTATACTGCAAACTCCGTATTCGGTTCGGGAACGCTGATAGGTACAGGCAATTATGTTGTTTATATCGGAACGGGAAATGTTGCGACAATTACCGGATTGACACAAAATACAACATACTATTTCGCAGCTTATGAATTCAATAATACGGATGTATGTTATCTGATACCGGGAGTTACTGCCAATGCAACAACTCCGGCTGCTCCGCCTGTAATTTCAGGTGTATCGCCGAACAGCTTCTTTGCAGATAAAGGAGCAACTCTCACAATTACGGGGTCATATTTATCCGGAGCCTCAGTTGATATTGCAGGTGTTTCAGGAACAATAACTTCTAACGATGGTTCTACCATTGTCGTAGATTTCGGCCCCGGATTATATACAAATAATACTCTTACGGTTTCTACGGGTGTTACTCCGGATGCAACTTCAACTGTTACGGTTAATACACGTAATGTAATTCCTGTTGGAGGAGGAACTGATTTTCATACTACAATACAAAGTGCATTAGACGGTTTGTTTGCTTGGTTCGGAACAGCAACTTTCAGCACTTCTACTGCAGGTTATCTGGCAGGTACGAAGACAATAGAAGTTTATAACGGAACTTATACCGATGTTGTTACACCAAATGTGAATTTGGGAACTACCTCATCCGAAAGATTAGTAATCCAAAATGCAACAGGACAACAACCCGTTGTTAATGCTGCGGGTAATGCAAACGCATTTTATGTAGGTGCATTGGATTATGTTACAATAAGCGGATTTACCGCATACAATTCTTCAGATGCAGTTATTTATACTGAAGGTGATAATAATTTAATTCAATACAATAAATGTTACGGCTCAACTGCAGGTGCCGGAATTATTTTAAATAATGCACCAAGTTCTACGGTTCAAAATAACCTTGTATATAACAATTATACATTCGGTATCAGACTAATTGCTTCAGATAATGCCGTTATTAAAAATAATACGGTTGCAAATAACGGTCATATTGCAAAAGCTCCGCCCTTACCCGGTGTTTACACAGCTGCACAACTTTATGTAGAATCAGGAACGGGTGTTTCCGTTGAAAATAATATTTTATATGCTTTAAGCGGAACAAATGTATTTACACTGCTGACAGAAACAGGTATTACCGTTACAAGTGATTATAATACATACTTTAAGAACGGAAATACTAATTTGGTTTATTATAACGGAGTGGTATATGCTGATTTAGCTGCATGGGCAGGAAACGGTGCCGGAGCAAACGATTTGGAAGGAGACCCATTATTTGTGAATGCGGGAACCGATTTTCATATTCTGTCAGCTAACGGCTCATACCCCTATCCGGCAGAATGGCCGCCCGAAACTGCCGCAAGTGCATGGAATAATGATGCAAGCGATTCTCCGGCATTAGATACCGGAAATCCATCAGATAATTATGCTAATGAACCTGTAAGCGGCGGAAGAATAAACCAAGGTGTATACGGAAATACTGCTCAAGCATCGAAATCTGCAGGTAAAATCTGGACAGGAAGTCAAAGTACTACAGATTGGTTTGATAATAATAACTGGACTCCTGCAGGAGTACCCCTGTCTTCCGAAGATATAATAATTCCGGACGGTAAAACTTTTTATCCTGTTGTAACAGGAACAACAACAGCCGTTTGTAATAATATGACTATTGAAGCAAATTCAAGCGTAACAATTGCTTCAGACGGAAAAATGACAGTTTCGGGAAGCATTACAAACAACAGAGGTGCTGACGGATTAATAATTAAATCGGATGCAACGGGAACAGGTTCTTTAATTGCAAACAATGATGTTGCTGCAACAACAGAAAGATTTGTAACCGGAAATAAATGGCATATGATGTTCCCGACCCTTTCAGCTATTCCTGTAACAACTTATACAACAGAAGGTTCTGATGTTAATTATAATTTTTATTCTTATAATGAAGCAAATGAAGATTATTGGGATGTAACATCTATATACAATTTAAGCGGATGGACTTCGGAAGTCGGTTCGCCAAATATCCGTACTGATAAAGGATATTTATTCAACAGATATAATTTTGCAGATAAAACCTTTGTTCAAACAGGAGGGAATATTTATTCTTCTGACAAAATCTTCAGTGTTGATTATACAATCAGTACTGTAACAATAGGAAACGGTGTAACACAAAGCAGAGATTACTTTGACGGTTGGAATCTTGTCGGAAATCCTTATACTTGTGCAATAGATTGGGATTTGGTAACATATAACGGAATTGAAAACGGTATTTACTATTTTGACGGAACAAATTATCAATATTACATATCCGGAGGAGGAAGTACACCTTACAATATAGGTATTACGCTAAACAGCGGTTCACAATATGTGCCTTCGGGACAGGGATTTATGGTAAAAGTTAACAATACAGGCTCAACATACAATACAACTTTCACTATTCCTATAGCGGCAAGAACTCATAATACTCAGTCTTTTTGGAAGAATTCTGTAAATATTCCGAATTTAATAAAATTGAATGTGGAAAAAGACGGATTTACAGACGAATTAGTTGTAAGAACATTACCTGAAACAGATGTAACAAATAAACATGATGCAAAATACGATGCTTATAAAATGTTTGCCTGGGATAATTCTAAACCTCAAATTTATTCTTTCGATACGGATAACTCAGTGTATGCAATTAATTCTGTTCCTGAAATAACGGATGATAAAAAAGTAATTCCTCTCGGTATTTATATCGGAACAACAGGACAATATAAAATTAATGTAATTGAAAATAACTTTGAAGGTTATAATGTTTATCTGCATGATATTACAAATGATGTTTTCACAAGAATGTCCGATAATGCAAGTTATTTGTTTAATTCGGGAAAAGGAACATTTACAGACAGATTTGAACTTGTTTTTGAAAAATCTGCTTTAAATATTAATGATATACAAGAAAGTAATGTATTGTTATTCCCTAATCCGAATAAAGGAAGTTTTTACCTGTCTGTTAACACAACAGATAATTACAGAGTTGAAATAACAAATGTTACGGGACAATTAGTTTATCAAAACAAATTTTATAATTCCGCAACACATGAAATTAAACTCAATACAGTTTCCGACGGTATTTATTTTGTGAAATTAATTTTTAACAATAATAAAATCATAAATAAGAAAATTGTAATTGAATAAATACTGAAATTTCATAATTTAAAAAACTCCGAGCATAACTGTTCGGAGTTTTTATTTTTTTATC
>JAJRUH010000067.1 GCA_024277895.1 Bacteroidota bacterium
ATATATACATCTTTTGTTAAATTAAAAAAAGTAAAATCATCTGCTTTCACGGCATCATCAAGTTGATATTTATATACTGCAAACTGATTCACATCCGATTGTAAAAGAAACCGTTTGTTATAATCCAATTTCTTCAAATACAATTTATACACATCTTCCGAAAAATTATTATCAATTTTCTTATCAGAATAAAAATATCGTTGTAATCCTTCTCTGATTAAATCCAATATCAATTTATCTTTTGCATTTCCGGAATTATCAGCAGTAAATGAAAATAATATTCCGAGGAAAAAAACAGAAATCAGTATATGTAATTTATTCATAATTTATTAATTTGTTATTTTCTCAAACTCCTTTTGTTATTCTTTTATTTTATCTTTGCAAAAAAAATGCATTCATTTTCATTTCCGCCGATTATTGCAAAAAATGCAAAGATAATAATTTTAGGAACAATGCCGGGAAAAACTTCACTGGAACTAAATGAATATTATGCATACAAGTATAATGTTTTTTGGAAAATTATGTTTAAAATTTTTAACAGAAATTATTCGGAGAATTACAATGATAAACTTAAATTACTGAAAACTAATAATACAGCACTTTGGGACAGTTTGCAATTTTGTTACCGTGAAGGAAGTTCCGACAGTAAAATAAAGGAAGAAATACCCAATGATTTTAACACATTTTTTAAAAATTATCCGACAATTAAAGATGTATTTTTCAACGGAACGGCAGCAATGAAATATTACAAAAAATATACAGGTTTTAATAAATTTATGAACTATCATACATTACCCTCAACCAGCCCTGCTTATGCAGCAATGAGTTTTGAAAAAAAAATAAGAAAATGGTCTGTAATTATTGAAATTCTCAATCAAAAGAATGTAAAATTATGAATAAACAAAATTTCAGAATTATTTTTATGGGAACACCTGATTTTGCAACAGAAAGTTTAAGAATGCTGCATACAAAAGGTTTTAATATTGTTTCTGTAATAACAGCACCTGACAAGCCTGCCGGAAGAGGGCGAAAACTACAGGAATCTGCCGTTAAAAAATATGCCGTTGCAAATAATATTCACATTTTACAACCGACAAACTTAAAATCTGAAACTTTTATTAAAGAACTGGAAAATCTGAAAGCCGATTTGCAAGTTGTCGTTGCTTTCAGGATGTTACCGGAAACCGTTTGGTCAATGCCTAAATTCGGAACCGTAAATTTGCATGCCTCACTCCTCCCGCAATACAGAGGTGCCGCACCAATAAATCATGCAATAATAAACGGCGAAAATAAAACCGGTGTAACAACTTTTTTTATTGAAAAAGAAATTGATACCGGAAATATAATTTTTAAAAAAGAAATCGAAATACTCCCTGACGAAAATGCCGAAGAATTACATAATAAGCTGATGACAATCGGCGGAAAATTAATTATAAAAACCGTTGAAGCAATAATGAATAATACAGTTAAAATTATTTCACAAAAAGAGCTGTTAAAAGATGCCGAAATCATTAAACCTGCTCCTAAAATTTTTAAGAACGATTGCGAAATTAACTGGGGAAATTCAACAAATCAAATTTACAATTTCATAAGAGGATTAAGTCCCTATCCTGCTGCTTATACAAATATTGCAAATGAAAAACATTTTATACTTAAAATTTTTAAAGCTGAAAGAAACATTGAAAAACATACATTTAAGAGCGGAAATATTATTTCTGATAATAAATCCTTTATTAGAATTACAACTGCTGACGGATACATTGACATAAAAGAATTACAATTACAAGGAAAAAAACGAATGCAAGTGAAAGAATTTTTAAACGGTTTTGATATCTCCGGTTATCAAATCGTAAACAAACGATAATTTATAATTTTATTCGGTTCTATTATTATTGCCAAACAAATAACTTGTTAAATGATTGATATTTACAATACAAATAATTATTTTTTTATTGGAATTTCCGGTGACGGAATGAGTGCTGTTGCACAATATTTGGCAGGCATCGGTAAAAATGTTTCCGGTTCCGACCGACTGTTTAAAAATAAAAACAAAACATACCGACAAAGACAATTAGAAACTGAAGGTATTAAATGTTTTCCTCAAGATACTTCAGGAATAAATGACAATACAGAGGTTGTAATAGTTTCTTCTGCCATAGAATCGAGTGTTTCCGAATATCAATTTGCAGTTCAAAAAAACATACCTGTTTTTATGCGTTCGGATTTATTAGCAGCAATCAGCAGAACAAAAAAAACAATAGCTGTTGCCGGAACATCGGGTAAATCAACAGTAGCTGCTATGATTTTTCATATTTTGCAATTTGCAGAAAAACAAACTTCTTTAATAACGGGAGCCGGTTTAATTGAAATTCAAATTTACGGAAAAATAGGAAATGCAGTAGCCGGGAAAGGCGAATATTTAATTATTGAAGCCGATGAATCTGACGGCTCTGTGGTAAAATATAATCCCGAAACAGGAATTATTCTGAATATTGATAAAGACCATAAAGAAATTCCTGAATTAATGCAACTGTTCAAAAAATTTGCCGAAAATTCCGATAAATTAATTGTTAATAATGATACAGACAGGACAAAATCGTTATCAGTAAAAAAGAAAAACAATTTTGGCTTTTCAAGGAGTTCAGGTTTCAGAATTAGTAATTTTAAACAAATAGGGTTTGAAATTATTTTCACAATAAACGGGATAGATTTTAAAATGCAGCAAATAGGAAAACACAATGCCGAAAATGCTGCTGCTGCCGTAGCTGCTTGTTCACTCGCAGGAATACCCGAAGAAACATCTGCCGATGCTCTGAAATCTTACAAAGGAATTTTCAGAAGACATCAAATTATTGAAGACCTTAACGGAATTACGCTTATTGATGATTATGCTCATAATCCGGCAAAATTAGCTGCCTCAATCAGAGCCTGTCAATTCAGAGCACGAAGGTTAATCGTATGGTTTCAGCCGCACGGTTTTAAACCGACAAAATTTCTTCAAGATGAGTTTGTAAATGAAATATCTGCTGTATTAAGAGATAATGATGAAATTTGGATGTCGGAAATATATTATGCGGGAGGAACAGTTGAGAGAAATATCACAGCAGATGATTTGATACAAGCAATAAGTGCAAAAGGAAAGAAAGCATTTTTTATGAAAGACAGAGAAATGTTTCCGTATAAAATTAAAAATGAACTGAAATACGGCGATATTATTTTATTAACCGGTGCCAGAGATCCTTCTTTAAAAAATTTTGCAGAATTTGTAAAAGAAAAATTTTTTGCAAAATAAAAAATATAATGCTGATTTTCTTCGTTAAAATTTTGTACATTGATATATATGCAAGATTATGATTTTTTTATTTCCGGAATTAAAATTAACGAACCTTTTGCAACGTTCACAGATTTATTAGTTACAATTGTCTGTTTATGGGCTTTTTTCAAGTTAAGACAACAAAAAAGAAACGATTTAGCTTTTAAATATTTTAATTTTTTCTTTTTGACTATGGCAATTGCTACTTTCTTCGGCGGTATCTTAGGACATGCTTTCATTAATGAAATTAATTTTGCCTGGAAACTTCCTGGTTGGCTGACAAGTATGTTTTCTGTGTCATTACTGGAAAGGGCTTCAATAAAACACGCAAAGAAATATTTACATCCGAAGATTGCAAAAATTTACGAATACGCAAATATTATTGAGTTACTGACAATTGCAATAATTACATTTTCTACTCTTAATTTTTTTTGGGTTGAAATACATTCCGGTTTCGGTTTGTTGGTTGTAATATTGCCTGTTCAGTTATACACCTGGCTGAAAACAAAAAACAAAGGCAGTTTACTGTTTCTCTCAGGTGTTGCAATTTCGTTAATATCAGCATTTTTCTTTATGAATAAACTATCGTTAAACAATGTTATAAACTATTTGGCAATAAGTCATTTTTTTATGGCAATAGGTTCTTTTGTTTTTTATAAAGCTGCGAAAAAAGTTGTTTCCGATGATTTTTTTAAAAGAAAACTAAAAATAAAATCGGGATAATAATTCCCAAAGCAATATAAATTCCGCCTCTGCCCCAAGCTCCTTTTTTTCCTCTTACCATAAACAAAGAAGTTAGAGCCAAAAGAATTAAAGCACCGGCAAAAATATCGGAAAACCAAGTCCACCAAACATTAGGGTTATAATGCAGATAATTTACCTGAAAGAATAAAGGTCGTTTTTTTACAAATTCGGCAACAACTTCGCCGTCAGAAGGATCTACGGTAACAGAAGAACGACCGCTTAAATAAATCCTCAGAACAGAACCGTTTTCAACATAATTATAAGTTTTAAAAACATCTTTTGCATTTAAGTTTTTAAGCAAATGTATTATTTTCTTTTCTGAAATTTTTTGTTTTGAAAAATCTTCATCGGTATGAGTTTTAACAATTTTTACATTAAAATTAGGATTCCAATCTTTTAAATGGTTCAAAGCAATTCCCGAGATACCGTATATTATAGTTGCACCTATAAAGAAAAAACCGATATCTCGGTGTAATATTCTGCTCCATTTTCTGAGTTGTTTCATTGTTTCGAAATAAATTCAAAACGACAAAAATAAATTTAAATTTCGTTTCCGCAACAATGTTTAAATTTCTTTCCGCTTCCGCAGGGACAGGGAGAATTTTTTCCTGTAATTTTTCTTTTTTTTATTGTAAACCGACTGATACCGTCAGTTTTAAATATTTGTTCAAGCATTTTGTACAGTTCCGGATGTTTCTTTTTCAGAAGTTCGGGACGTTCAAAAAAATATTCGCTGATAACGGCAAAAAATTCAGAATTATTTGTTGCACCGTATGGATTTATATCCGATTTCCCCTCATAAATTTCATCAATATTTTTTTTAATTAAATCAATCCACGGAATAACATATTGTTTTGAAAGCAAAATTTCAGGAACGCCGTCAACTGCCCCGTCTGCTTTGTCAATTAAGTGCACAAACTCGTGAATCGCAGTATTTTTTTTATCCGTTTCATTTCTGAAACCGTTGAGCAAACTCTGTTTTGATAAAATCATTTTTCCTTCCATATAACCGGAACCGACCATTCCGAGAACATGGCTCCGGGAATTCATATCAAAATCAGTATCAAACGATTGCGGATACAATAATACTTCATCTAAATTAAGATATTTCCATTCCGGAAATTCAAAAATAGGAATTACGGCACTTGCAGCAATCAAAACTCTGTCTTTATCTTCAACTTTAGTTTTAATACCGGTTATTCTGCAATTCAACAGAAATTCTTGTATTTTATATTCAAAACGTTTCCTTCCTTCTTCATTCAAATTAGTATAAAAAATTACGTTTTCCGTAAGAATGTTTCTGTAGGAATTCGGAAATTCAGATTTCGGTATTTTCCAGGCGTTTTTCTTTTTAACATAAAAAATTACAAGAATTATTAAAGAAATAAATACAAAAAGTGTTATTTGAGGAAGCATAATTTTATCTAATGTTTTGTGTTTATAATGTTTTTATTATCATCAACCGAAAATTCGGGCTGAATATTCATGTGATGGATGCCTTTTTCATCAAGCAGATTTTTTATTTTTAATAAAATTTTTTCAAATTCGGTTATAGAAATATTATTTTCAGTGTCGATATGTGCTTCAAATATTATTTCGTGCTCGTCTAATTTCCAAATATGTATATGATGAGCATTTTTAACACCCTGAATAACAATAATTTTATTTGCCAATTCTCGTATATTAATATCTGCGGGAGTAAATTGCATAAAAATTTTAATACTTTCTTTAAAAATTCCCCAACTCATATAAATAAGATACAATGCAATTACCAATGACAGAGCCGGGTCAATCCAATACAGTTTTAAATATTTTACGACAAATCCGCCTGCAAGCACGGCTATTGAAGTAAGCATATCAGTAAAAAGGTGCAAATATGCCGATTTCATATTTATACTTTCTTTCGCATCATTTTTTATCAGTAATACACTTAAGCCGTTTAATAAAATACTTAATCCTGCAAGCCAAATTACAATAGTTCCGTTAACTTTTTCAGGTAAAATCAAATGCCGAGTTCCTTCAACAAGCAAAGTAATTGCAATACCAATTAACATAGCCGAGTTGAGAAAAGCAGCAAATATTTCTGCTCGTTTATAACCGAAAGTTTTTGTTTCGGTAAGTTCTTTGCCGGATAATTTACGAGCGATATAACTGATTATCAATGCAAAAACATCACTAAAATTATGAGCGGCATCCGAGAGCAAAGCCATACTGCCGGAAATAATTCCGCCTATAACTTGTGCAATGGTAATTACTAAATTCAAAACTATCGTAATACCGATATTTTTTGTGTTATGTTCGTGATGATGGTGATTATGCGACATTTATTAAATTTTCGGCAAGATACAAAAATGATACGATGATAAAAAAACACCGTATCATTTTAATTCTAAGAATATTATTTTCATTTACCGGAACAATCAATACACACTTTTTTATCTCCTTTAATACGACCGTATTTCGAAACTGTATTTTCACCGCATTCTTCACAAATAAAACTTTCAAAAGTATGAGCCGGCTCATTCCATTTATATTCAAATACTTCCGATATATTCATAATCATTTCCGCCGGTGCATTCATTACCTTTTCAACCAAAGGTTCAACAACTTCATCGGGAACTTGTGTCGGAGGTACACCCTTTTCACGATAATCTTTGAAAAATGCCGTTTTTTTAGTTTGCATCATAGCTTCGGCTTTCGGCGAAACTCTTACGGCACGATTTGTTTTCTTGTCAATTAAAGTTAAAGCCCATTTTCCTTTGTGCGTTTTCGTAATATTTCCTTTTCCGAAAGTGCATCCGGTAATTACCTGAACGCCGTCGGCAAAACAAGTGGCACAATGATTTTCGCCTAAATCTAAAATTGCATAAAGAAAACTGTCTCCTGTTCTTTCAACACCGAGTTTATTCATTGCTGCTTCAGCAACTCTTAAGCCGTTGGGCATTGCCGGACATTTATGTCCGTGAAATTTTTGCCCGAATTCGAGCCAATCTTTTGCATTAACCATTTTTTTATTATTTTAATTATTAAATGAAATTGATTATAATTTTCCAACTTAACTTGACCGCCATTAATAATAAAATCACAGCCAATATTTTTTTTACCGATTGAGGATTTAACTTATTTTGCATAAATATTGTTCCGAGGGTTGCTCCGGCAAAGCCCGTTGCAGAAGCAATTATCAGCAGTTTCCAATCAACGTTTCCCATCGACCAATAAGTCAGAAAACCGGAAAATGATGAAAAGGGAACGACAAAAGCCGTAATGGCTGCAATTTTTTTCGGATTAAATCCGAGCAATAACATCAAAGGCGAGATAATTCCGCCGCCGCCTATGCCGAGCAATCCGGATAATAATCCTGCAAAAGCTCCTATTGCCGACAACCAAACATAAGGAGTATCAGTTCTGTATGTATCTTTTTCTTTTTTCTTATGAAATAAAAACATAAAACCCGAAAAGAGCAGAAACGCAATAAAAATGATTAAAATAATCCTGTTCGGGAAAAACTGAGAAATATAAGCTCCGATTATTGCAAATAAAAATGAGAAAATAATAATCGGAATTCCGACTTTAAAATCTAATCGCTTATTTTTAATATTTGAAATACTTGCACCTGTTAAACTTACGGTATTGTAAAAAAGTCCGACAGGTTTGGCAATATTAACGGGAATTCCGAATGATACCAATATCGGGATTAAAATAACGGCTGCTCCCACTCCGCCGAGGGAAAAAATAAAAGCGGCAATAAACGATATTAATCCTATTAAATAATCCATTTCTTATTTATCAAAATATTTTACTTTCATTTTTAATGCAACATTTACCAATAATATTAACACGGGAACTTCAACGAGAGGACCTATAACCGCAGCAAATGCTTCTCCGGAATTAATTCCGAAAACGGCAATTGCAACGGCAATAGCCAATTCAAAATTATTACTTGCAGCCGTAAAAGAGAGCGTTGTTGTTTTTTTGTAATCTGTTCCCATTTTTTTACTTATGAAAAAAGACACGAAGAACATAACAACAAAATAGATAATCAAAGGAAGAGCAATTCGTAAAACATCAAACGGTAAACTTACAATATAATCACCTTTTAACGAGAACATTACGAAAATAGTAAAAAGTAAAGCAACCAAAGTCAGCGGGCTTATTTTCGGAATAAACTTTGTTTGATACCATTGTTTATTTTTAATTCCGGTTAAAAAATACCTTGTCAAAAAACCGGCAACAAAAGGAATTCCGAGATATATCAAAACACTTTTTGCAATTTGACCTATCGTAATATCGACTTCGGAACCGACCAAACCTAATTTTTCGGGTAAAATTGTGATAAAAATATAAGCATAAACAGAAAAAAACAAAACCTGAAAAATACTGTTTAAAGCCACCAAGCCCGCAGCATATTCCGTATCGCCTTTTGCCAAATCGTTCCAAACAATTACCATTGCTATGCAACGAGCTAAACCAATTAAAATCAGTCCGGTCATATATTCCGGATAATCTTTCAGAAAAATTATTGCCAAAATAAACATCAGAGCAGGACCTATAATCCAATTTTGAACAAGAGATAAAATCATCACTTTTCTGTTTCGAAAAACATTTTTCAATTCTTCGTATTTTACTTTCGCAAGCGGCGGATACATCATAATAATAAGACCGATTGCTATAGGTAAGTTTGTTGTACCGCTGCTCATCGAGTTCCAAAATTCTGAAATTTTCGGAAATAAATATCCCGAACCGACTCCCGTAATCATTGCAAGAAATATCCAAAGAGTTAAATATCTGTCGAGAAATTTTAATCGTTTTTTCATATTGTTTTATTAAATTATACACTTAACTGATACCGATATTCTTAATTATTATCTGTTTCCGTATTAAAATTTTACACAGAAAAATCTGTAGGATTTGCGTGTATATATTATTGTTTATTAATAATTTAACTCTTTTTCGTAAAAATCTCTGAAATCTCTTTTAATTTCATTTCTTATTCTTCTGAATTCCGACAAAATAAATTCTTCACTGCCTTGTGCGTCAGCCGGGTCATCAAAACCTATATGTAAACGATGCTTTACATTACCCAAAAAAACCGGGCAAGTTTCTTTTGCATCTCCGCAAACAGTTATAACATAATCAAAATTTTCATTTATAAATTTATTTACCTTCTTCGGTTTGCCTGTACTTATGTCAATTCCTGCTTCCGACATAACTTTTATTGCTTTCGGATGGACTTCTTTGCTTGGTTCGGTACCGGCAGATACAACATATAAATTTTCGTCAAACGATTTTAAAAATCCTTCTGCCATCTGACTGCGACAACTGTTGCCCGTACATAAAATTAATATCTTCATTTTTATTGTTTTAAAAAAACTTGTAATTGTACGGAAGCCGTATAATTTTGAATTGAATTATTATTAATCTGAAAATAATTATCGAAAAATAATTTAATCTTATAACTGTGTATCAAATAATTATATCCGATATGAAAATATGGTAAATCATCAGTTTCAGAAATTAAATCTTTGTAATTTTCGTATGCAAAAACTATTTCATTTTTTTTATTTAAAACCAGCGAAGACAATAAATACCAACCTTCAGATTTTTCTTTATCAAAAAAAGCCGTTAAATATTCTCCCTGAATTTTAAAATTCTTGTAAATATAATTAACAAAAAAATTATACCTGAAATCGTTACCTGAAAACAAAACAGTATCCGGCAATACTTTCGGAATTTTCAAATTTTCGGCTTTCCTGAATTGTCCCGACCAACCTGTTTGTATATTTCCGTTTTCAAAAGGAATATTAAAAACTGTTTTATTTGTAAGCATAACACCTGTATTGCTGAACCGATACTCTTTAATTCCGTAGCCGTTAAAAATACCTATACTCGACCGGACAACATTATTCTCGGTTTTTAGGGTTGCCTGAATTCCTATATCTCTTACACCCAAAGTCCCGTCGGGAATAATGCAATCAATAACTTTTGCTCTTTCAATAACCGGCAAACGATAATCGGACTGAAATCGTTGCAAACTGTATTGCGGAACAAATTGTCCGAAATCGAAAGACCAAATTCCTGTTTTATAACCTACCTTTGCATCTTCAAGAAAAAACATTTCCTTTTTTGAGCCCGATGTTATAACCTGAATTTTATATGACCAATGTTCCGAGAAATCGGGAGCAGATTTCAACCACATTTTCAGTCTTCGCAATGAAAAATTATAGCTGTCGTTAAAATTTGTCGAAAATCTGATTTGAGAATATGCATTAAATTCTGAATGTCCGAAAATCTTATCTGATTTCTGAGCCGTAGAAACAGAATATAAAATATTCATAATTAGCAACATATAAAACTTTTTCATAAATAAATTTTTTCGTATTTCAAAAAAAGAAACAAAAATGAAAAAATAATTTAATTATCAAACAGGTTTAAAAACATCTTTTTTGCCTCTTCCCAATTATCAGGATTTAAACAATAACGAATTTTAGGATATTCGATAGTTCCCTGAATTAAGCCGGCATTTTTTAACTCTTTCAGATGTTGAGACAAGGTAGAACGAGCAATAGGAAGTATTTTATCCAAATCGCCGCTGAAACAACAGGCAGATTGCGATAATAATGAAATAATATATACTCTTACCGGATGGGACAATGCTTTTGCATATCTTGCCAATTTTTCCTGTTCGGGCGAAAATTTATAGGTTTCAGACATAGTTTTGTATTTCGTAGAAAAACGAAACAAAAGTAGAATAAATAAATTGATTATTCAATATATTATAAAACATAAAAAATGCGAACCGTAAAGTTCGCATTTTTTATTACTGTAAAATATAATCTAATCAACGTTCCAAGTATTTCCGCTGTGTAATAAATCATCAACATTTTTTATTTTAGAACGTGATTGAACTTCTTTTATTTGTTCTTCGAGTAAAATTTCGTAAGTCGGTGCTTCGACAGAACGAATAATACCGAAAGCGACAGGAAAACCGTCTGCAACAGCCATATTTATCAACGCTAAATGGATATACGGTAATTCCTGATGAGCATCATGCACCAAAATATCATCTTTGGTAACTCCGTTTTCGCCGATTGTTACCACCTTCAAATTCAAACCGTCCAAAACCAAACCTTTATTTTTTTCTTTACCGAAAATCATAGGTTCGCCGTGTTTTAACCAAATTTGATTATCATCTCGAGTTTCTTTTGAGGTAATTGCACTATGAGCACCATTATTATAAATAACACAATTTTGTAAAATTTCCACAACAGAAGCACCTTTATGTTTATCTGCCTCAATTAAAATTTCGGTTGTATCAGCAACTTTATTATCAATTGTACGTGCAAAAAATTTACCTCTTGCACCTATTACCAATTCTCCCGGATGAAAAGGTTGTTCAATAGTTCCGTAAGGAGAAGATTTGGTAACTTGTCCGAATAAAGAAGTAGGAGAATATTGTCCTTTGGTTAAACCGTAAATTTGGTTATTGAAAAGAATAATATTCAAATCTATATTACGTCTTATTTCATGAATGAAGTGGTTTCCGCCTATAGCCAAGCCGTCACCGTCACCGGTAATTTGCCAAACACTTAATTTCGGGTTTGCAACTTTTACTCCGGAAGCCAACACACCGGCTCGACCGTGAATTCCGTGAAATCCGTATGTGTTCATATAATAAGGGAAACGTGAAGAGCAACCGATACCTGAAATAACGGCATAATCTTCTTTATCGTAATCTAATGCAGCCATTGCTTTTTGAACGGACATTAAAATAGCAATATCCCCGCAACCGGGACACCATCGGATTTCCTGATCGCTTTTAAAATCTTTGAAATTATATTTTGTATCTGCCATGACTATAATTGTTCTAAAATTTGATTAACTTTTGTTTTAATTTCTTTAACAGTTAAGGGTAAGCCCTGAACTTTATCATAATATTCATAATGATTAGTCGGGTGCATCATACGTAAGTATTTTGCAAATTGTCCGAGATTCAATTCAAAAACAATAATTTCTTTATATTTTGAAAGAACTTCTGCCGTATTTTTCGGTAAAGGATTAATATAATTAAAATGTGCATGAGCAACTTTGGTTCCTGCTTCATTCATTTCTCTTACTGCGGTTGTTAAATGACCGTATGTACTTCCCCATCCTACAACTAAGACATCTGCATCTTCATTTCCTTCAACTTTAAGTTCGGGAATATTGTTTGCAATTAATTTTATTTTTTCATCTCTTTCAATACTCATTGCTTCATGGTTTTCAGGAATATAAGAAACATTTCCTGTAATTTCCATTTTTTCCAAACCGCCGATACGGTGTTCAAAACCTTTCATACCCGGAACAGCCCATTTTCTGACCATATTTTTATCTCTTAAATACGGCAAATATTCTTTTTCGTCTTTTCCTATGAATTGAGTATTAATTTCAGGCATATCTTTCATTGAAGGAATTTTCCAGGGTTCTGTTCCGTTAGCAATAAAACCGTCGGTTAGTAATAAAACCGGTGTCATATGCTCTAAAGCAATTTTTGCGGCTTCAAAAGCATAATTAAAACAATTTGAAGGTGTACTTGCAGCAATAACAGGAACAGGACTTTCACCGTTTCTTCCGAAAAGTGCCTGAAATAAATCTGATTGTTCGGTTTTTGTCGGCAAACCTGTTGAAGGACCGCCCCTTTGTACGTTTACGACAACTAACGGTAATTCTGTTATTACAGCTAATCCGAGTGCTTCTGATTTTAGAGCTAATCCCGGACCCGATGTAGAAGTTGCTGCCAGATGACCGGCAAATGCTGCTCCTATAGAAGTTGTAATTCCTCCTATTTCATCTTCTGCCTGAAATGCTTTAGCACCGAGATCTCTTCTTTTTTCAATTTCTACAAGGATTTCAGAAGCCGGAGTAATAGGATAAGAACCGAGAAAAAACGGAAGGTTTGCTTTTTCTGCGGCAGCTAACAAACCCCAGGAAGTAGCAGTATTTCCGTTAATATTTCTGTAAACTCCTTTTTCTATGGTTGAAGAATGCACTCTGAAAGAAGGCATTGCATGAATAGTAACTGCATAATTAAAACCGTCTTTCAATACTTTTTTGTTTGCTTCTGCAATTTCCGGTTTTTTAGCGAATTTTTTTTCAAAAAACTTTACAGAATGGTCTAAAGGTCTGTCGAAAATACAATATACCATTCCGAGAGCGAACATATTTTTGCTTCTGGCTTTGCTTTTGGCATCTAATTCTGTGTCTTTTAAACTTTCTTTGGTCAATGATGTTATCGGAGCCTCAATAACATTATAATCGTTATAGATTTCTTTTAATTTTTCGGTATCACATCCGGCTTTTGCAAAATTTTTATCTGTAAATGAATCAGTGTCAATAATAATTGTTGCACCGTCTTTTACCCAACCTATATTAGCTTTCAAAGCTGCGGGATTCATTGCGACTAAAACATCAGGAAAGTCTCCGGGTGTATTTACCTTTTTTCCGAAATTTAATTGAAATCCTGACACGCCGCCGACAGTTCCCTGCGGAGCACGAATTTCTGCCGGGTAATCCGGAAAAGTTGAAACATCGTCGCCGATAAGTGCCGATGTATTTGAGAATTGAGTTCCGGTAAGTTGCATTCCGTCACCGGAATCACCGGCGAATTTTATTACAACCTGGTCAACTTCTATTATCTTTTTATCCATGATAATTTATATTGATTTGAAAATTAATTTATAGCGGACAAATGTAAAAATATCATATTAATAATATCAATATTTGTATATGTTTTATAAACATTTTTTCAATATTAGTAACAAATTTTATTAAATTCGCAATATTTACAGTTTTCAGAATTATTTGTCATTGAAAACGAGGTATTTTTATCAAATATTTCTTCAACAAGTTGTACTAAATTGTGTTGATAATTCGGCAATACCATTTTAACAACATTTTCATCAGTTTGCAGAGTTCCGAAATCTTCTTTAATAACGGGTAATTCGGAAAAGTCAGGTTGGTTTATTGAACGAGCATAGTATAATGCAGGTTTTAAATCGGCATTTGTAAATTCCGGTGTTTTTTCAATTATCAGTATATAAAATAATGCCTGAAAAAGATGCGAATTTCGTTTTTTATTATTTTTATCAAACAAACTGTTTATCGAAAAATTTCCTTTAAACATTTGCCCTGATTTATAATCAATAATTTTGTAAATTGTATCTTTTTTATCAATCCTGTCAATAATTCCTAATAATTTTACCTGCTCTTGTTGTAAATTAATATTAACATTTAGTAAAGTATCATAATATTTTTGTTTTTCCATTGAAATAATTTCAAACGGACTTTGTTTTATGTCATATCTTAATATTGATTTTATATAATTGGTTAACACATCTTTAACTATAATTTGGATTCCTTCGGGTTTGTATGTTTTAATATTGTAAAATAATTTAAATGCTTCGGATACATATTTTTCGGAATCAGGTATTTTTTCTTCTAAAATATTTTTAGTAATTAAATTATTTTTATTTCTCAAATCACTGTATATTAATTCTAAAGCTAAATGTAAGACGGAGCCGAAGTCGGCGGGTGTAAATTCGTCTTCATGAGATTCGGGTTCTTTAATTCCTGCAACATATTTATAATAAAATTTCAAACTGCAAGACAAATAAGTATTAAAGGCAGAAGCTGAAAATGCTTTTACGGTTTCAGGTTTTTTATTATCATAAATAAATTTTTTTAGTTTTTTGAAAACTATATCGTCTTTCGGAATTTCTATAGCTTGTCTTGCCTGCATATAAATTTCATCATTAAAATGCGAATGATTTATTTTAAAATCTGTTTCGTACAGAAGTTGCTTGATAAATCGGCTCATTTCTCCTGAATTTCCGTCACTCACAAGGTCATTATAAATTAATGTAATGTTTTTTGCTCGTTGCAATAAGCGGTAGAAAAAATAGGCAAATACGGCATCCTGATGTTTTGTTAAAGGCAAACCGAATGCATAACGCATATTTTGAGAAATAAATGTAGGTGAACCGGAAATTTTAGGTAAATTACCTTCATTCATTCCCAAAATGATAATATTTTCAAAATCCAAATTTCGTGATTCCATTAAACCCATAATTTGCAATCCTTGATTAGCTTTGCTTTCAAAAGGGATGGTATCTGATTTTAATATTTGTAATAAAATTTCGGATGCTAATTTCAAACTTAAAGTCTCATTATTTTCCTGTAATATTTCCCTGAAACGTTTTATTTTTTTGTAAGCTCTGAAAATATATTCATTTTTAACAGAATTACTTTGTGTTTTGTCTTCAGTAGTTTTGTTATCAAAAAACAGGAATAAAATATTGAGTAAATTATTTAATATCAGATTAATATTACCGTTATCAAAAAAGTTATCAAAGAGTAAATTCATTAATTTATCGTTTCCGAAAGGTAATTGTTCAGGTAAAATATAAAATAATTTTTCTGATTTAATAAAATCAGTTAATTTTGAACAAAGTTCTGCATCATATTCATTCAAATAAGGATGTTTTAAAATACTCAATACATTTTTATAATAAAATTTCGGATTTTTGTGTTTTTCCGGAAACATATGCAGCCGAAAAAAACTGTTTATAAAATTAAAAAGCGGCGTTAATTTAAATGAATAGCCCATTGTAACGTTTATTTGCTCTGCAAAGTCGGGTAATGCACTTAAAATCGGAAATAACATCGTTTCATCTGCCGTAATTATTGCCGTATTATTAAGAAAGTTTTTATTTTTATCTTTCAACAATACATGTAACAATTTTGCCTGATTGATATTTAACGAAGTTCCTATAAGGTTAATATTTTTCTCTTTTAAAAAATTATTCGGCAATTTCGGAATTTTTATATTTAATTCTTCAAAATTTTTTCTTAAAAAATCACCTGCTTCCTGTTTTTTTCCGGAAAAATAATAATCATCAATATCCCAGTAGAATTCTGCAATTCCTTTTTTCTGAAAATATTTAAAAAATTTAAGTTCGGCATTATTCAAAGCATTAAAACCAATAAAAATATATTTATCGGAATTGTCGGTTTCTATTTTCGCATCAGCAATCATTTCCGACAGCACCCTGTAAATAAGACCGTTATAGGCGATTCTTCTTTCTTTTAATTGTTCTGTAAATAATTCATACACAGTGGGTAATAAGTTCCATAAGTGTAAAAACATATCTTTTTCGCTGCTGCTTTTTTCACTTAAAAAATTTGCCCAGAAGTTTTTAAGCAGTTTTTTTTGTTCATCTGTCAGCCAATCAAATTTCGAATCAATTTCTTTTAAATCTTTAATATTTCTGTATATTTGCTTAGGGTCAATCAACCAAGCATCTATTTCATTAAAATCGGATAAAATAATTTCACCCAAACGATAAAAATTATCAAATGAATAATGGCTGCTGAAAGTTTTAAAAACGTCGAATAATTCAAATATCAAACTCAATTTATCACCGTCTTCAAGCCCGGTAATATCACGAATCAGCTTTCCTATTTCTGTCATTTTTGCCGGTCGGGAAGTTTTTCCGATAATTTCGGCATAATATCTTCTGAAATAAAATTTTGTTCGTTTATTCGGAAAAACAAGAATACAATTTTGCAAATTATCTTTATTTTCCTGAATTATTTCTTCAGCAGTTTCGTATAAAAATGGTTTCATCTGAAAATAAATAATCTTATTGTATTAAAGTTTAAAATTAAAGAAATATATTTTAAATAAGAAAAGATGTTGAAATAAACTTAGGAATTAAAAATTTCCCAAGCTTTATCGGCTTGGAAATACAGCATTTGTAATCCGTTTTGAATTATTGCTTTTCTTTTTTCGCCTTCAAAAAGAAATTGTGTTTTTTCCGGATTATAAATTAAATCAAATAAATGATGATTTTCGGTCAAATATTCGTAGGGAATATCGGGTTTTTGATTTACATCCGGAAAAATTCCGACCGGACTTGCATTTATTATCAGCAAATTTTTTCTGAAAAGTTCTTCATTTAAGCTGTTATAATTTAAACTTTGAGAATCGGGTTTATTTGTTCGTGAAACAAACTTATAATTTATACCCAAATTTCTCAACGCTGCCGAAACGGCTTTTGCCGCACCGCCGGTACCAAGAATCAATGCTGATTTTACTTCAGGACTCAGCTTTATCTTTAATGATTTTTGAAATCCGTAAACATCTGTATTATAACCGATTAATTTAATATTTTGATTTTTGCGAATAACTTTTACGACATTTACTGCATGAATTTCTGCTGCAATTATATTTGTTTCATCTAAATACGGGATAACGGATTGTTTATAAGGTGAAGTAATATTAAAACCGAAAATATTAGTATTTGATTTCAAAATTTCGGGAAATTCCGAAACCGAATGGATAGGAAAGATTTTATATTTGACATCCTGAATATTTTCTTTTTCAAATTTGTCGTTAAAATATTTCTCTGAAAAAGAATGTGTTAAAGGATATCCAATCAAACCGAAAAGTCGCATAGTATCATTTCTTAGCAAAATGTTCAATTGCCCAAACAGAGAGAATACCGAAAATTAAAAATGCAGCAGCCAAAATAACTTCAGAATTGAAACTGTCGGGTAAATATCTTATATAACTGCTGATTACAGGTTCGCCGTTTGCTTTCAGAATTTTAAGACCGTCTGCACCGATAAGATGTTGTTCGTGTTTCCAAGGCCAAAGTATAATTAAAGAGCCAAGAATGAAACCGGTCAAAGAAGCAATTGTTTCATTTTTATATTTTTTATAAATCCAAGATAAAATGTTTGAAAATGCAGGTAAACCGATAACAACTCCCAAAGCAACGGGTAATAAAACATGAAAATCTAAACTGTTAACAGAATTGATCATAACAAGCTGATAATTACCCATTAAAACCAGAATAAAAGAACCGGAAAGACCCGGAAGTATCATACTAATAATTGCAATTACACCGCAAAGAACCAAATATAAGAAAGCATCATTTTCCGCAGCCGGATTTTGCAATGAAATCCAGATTGCAACAGCAGTACCTGCAATAAAAGTAATTATGACAGAAAGATTTATTTTATCAATTGTTTTTCCGACAAAATAAACAGATGCTAATATAAGTCCGAAAAAATAAGACCAGACAAAAACAGGATAATAGTCAAAAAGATAAGCAAGCAAACGTGCAAAAGTAAAAATACTGACAACGGCTCCGCCGAATACTGAAACTAAAAACAATAAATCGGTATATTTTGCAAATTCTTTAAATTTAAAATCAATCAACAGCTTTAATGACTTCAAATTAAATGATTTAAGAGAGTCTATTAATCGCTCGAAAATTCCGGTTATTAAGGCAATTGTTCCGCCGGAAACTCCGGGAATTACATTTGCTGCACCAATACCGAAACCTTTTATAAACCAAGAAAAAACTTCCTTCATATCTGTATCTTTCCGTTAAATGAGCAGCAAAAGTATAAAAAATATCTTATTGTTAATAATTGTTTTCGTTTCCGTACAGGTTTCGATATTTCAGGTTTAAATATTTATTCTTTCGGGTATCTTATTTCGGTAAGAAATAATGCATGTGCAGGAACTGAAACACCTGCTGAAGAACGGTCTTTACTCTCAATAATTTTCATAAAATCAACTGCATTAATTTTGCCTTTGCCTATTTCCAATAAAGTTCCCGTTACGGCTCTGACCATATTTCTGAGGAAGCGATCGGCAGTAATAATAAATATATTTTGCTCGTTGCGCTTAATCCATTCTGCTCGTTGTATTTTACAAAAATTTGTTTTTGTATCCGTATGTAATTTTGAAAAACTTGTAAAGTCTTTAAATGTAAACAAAATTTTTGCGGCATCATTCATTGCCTCGAAATTCAGTTTTTCAGAAATATATAAAGAAGTTTCCGTAAGAAACGGATTTTTATTTTGATGAATTCGGTATTCGTAAGTTCGTGAAATTGCGGAAAAACGTGCATGCTTATCTTCGGAAACAGAAAAAATATCATGTATTACAATATCATTATCTAAAAAACTATTGAGCTTAAAAATTAGTTGTTTTGTATTGTTAATAATATTAATTATCTCAAAATGAGCAATATAATTAATTGCATGAACTCCGGCATCTGTTCTTCCGGCACCAATTAAGGCAACATCTTCTCTTAATATCAGTGAAAATGCTTTTTGTAAAACTTCTTGTATTGTAATTGCATTCGGTTGTATTTGCCAACCGTGGTATTTGGTTCCTTTATAGCTTAATTTTACAAAATATCTTTGCAAACTCGTTAATTTAATGTTTGAACAATTTTATAGGTATCTTGAGCTATTACTAATTCTTCATTAGTAGGAATAATCATAATTTTAGTTTTTGATTTTTCGGAAGAAATAATCTTCTCTTTCCCTCGTGAGTTATTTTTTTCTTCATCTAATACAATACCGGCAAATTCCAAACCTTCGCAAATATTTTTCCTTATATCAACAGCATTGTCGCCTATTCCTCCGGTAAAAATCAAAACATCAACGCCACCCAAAGCTGCAGCATAAGAACCAATGTATTTTTTTACACGATAAGCATACATTTCCAAACCCAGTATGGCTCTTTTATTACCTTCATCAGCTTTTTCTTCTATTTCTCTCATATCCGAAGAAACACCTGTTATTCCCAACATTCCGCTGAATTTATTAACCAGAACAGAAGATGTTTCAATACCTATTTCTTCTTTACGCATAATATAAGTTAATGCCCCGATATCCAAATCGCCGGATCGTGTTCCCATAATCAATCCTTCCACGGGTGTGAAACCCATTGATGTATCAACGGATATACCGTCCTTAACAGCGGCAATTGAAGCACCGTTTCCGAGATGACAAGAAATAATTTTCAGACCTTCTGTTTTAGTATTTAACAACTCAACGGCTCTTGCGGAAACATATCGGTGTGATGTGCCGTGAAAACCATATCGTCTGATTTTATATTTTTTATATAAAGCATAGGGAATGCCGTACATATAAACATTAGGTTTCATAGTTTGATGAAAAGCTGTATCAAAAACAGCAACTTGAGGAACATCGGGAATCAATTCCTGAAGTGCGTATATTCCCCTCAAATTTGCCGGATTATGCAAGGGTGCCAGTTCAACATTTTTTTCCAGTACTTTAATCACTTCTTCATTAATAAAAACACTTCTGCTGAAATATTCTCCGCCGTGAACAACACGATGACCTACAGCCTGTATTTCATTTAATGATTTTAATGCTCCGTGCTTTTTACTGCTGAGAACACCGAGAATATATTCTACGCCTGTTTTATGATCCAGCACATCACCGTTAAATCTTACTTTATTTCCGTCTTGTTTTTCTAATCGTAAAAATGAACCTTTCATTCCGACTTTTTCAACAACACCTTTTGATAAAACTTTCTCTTCTTTCATGCTGAAAAGTTCAAATTTTATAGAAGAACTTCCGCAATTTAATACTAATATCTTCATTCGATATAAATTATTTTTATTTTTTTAAATTAAGGTAACCATCTTACAATCAGCAAGTCATTGCTCATTTGAACAGTTTACCGGTTGCGTTTGATCTTTAAGTTTATAACCCAACCCATCATATTTATAAAATCCCTGACAAGTTTGTCTGCCGTAGTGTTTTGCACGAACTAATTTTTTAATAATCGGTGAAGGTTTATATTTACGGTCGCCGAATTCATTATATAAATTATCCATCCACCTGACAACACGCTGCAATCCTATTTTATCAGCCATTTCTAAAGGTCCGAGAGACATTCCGATACCTTTTCTGCATACAAAGTCAATATCTTCCATTGATGCAACACCTTCCATCAATAAATTACAGGCTTCGGATATTAAACTTACACCCAATCGTACGCTCACCAAACCCGGCGATTCTTCGACCGAAACCGGTATTTTATTTATTAATTTCGCAAATTTTCTGACATTCGTACAGACTTCTTCTTTTGTATATAAGCCTCTCACAATTTCAACAATTGTTGCATCAGGAGCAGTCGTTGAAAAATGCAAACTTACACATCTGTCCTTATATTTAAGATCTGCAGATAATTCAGTTATTACTGATGAAGTTGAATTTGTTGCAATAATAGCATCAGGGCTGACATTTTCTTCAATATTACGAAAAACACCTTGTCTGATATCCTTGCTGAATTCACGTGTTTTAGATAAAATAGCTTCTATTACAAGATCGCATTCGGAGAAATCGGCATAATCCAAAGTACCTTTCAATCTAGAAAGAATAAGTGTTTTTTCATTAGAAGTCAATCCCCAGTGATTTATTTTTTCATCAAGCTGTTCTTCTAATTCTTCATATGCTTCGTCAATTTTTTCTTTAGAAAGTTCCAAAAAAACAACTTCTATTCCTCTGGCGGCAATCATTAATGCAATTCTTTGTCCGGTAGAACCGCACCCGACAATTCCGACCTTTGAAAATTTCATTCGCGGTTTTGCATTTTCGCTTAACGCATAATTTTCAATAGATTCTGTTAATATTTCAGACATTTTAAAGTATTTTAAAATTTATATTAAAACTCAGTAACTTATTTTATTGATGCTTGATTGGCTGTAATTGCAATTAAATTTACAATATCACTTACAGAGCATCCTCTTGATAAATCATTTATCGGGGCTGCCATTCCCTGCAAAATGGGTCCGATAGCTTCAGCACCGGCTAACCGTTGAACTAATTTATATGATATATTTCCCGATTGTAAATCAGGGAATACAAGAACATTTGCTTTTCCTGCTATTTTGCTGTCAGGTGCTTTTTTCCTGCCTATTGCCTCAATAATTGCAGCATCTGCCTGTAATTCTCCGTCAATTTGCATATCGGGTGCCGATTTTTGAGCAATTTCAGTTGCCTGTTGAACTTTTTCAACTAATTCGTGAGATGCACTTCCTTTTGTAGAGAAACTTAACATAGCAATTCTCGGTTCGATACCGGCAATTACTCTTGCAGTTTTTCCGGTTGAAACCGCAATTTGGGCTAACTCTTCTGCATTTGGATTCGGATGTACGGCACAATCTGCAAAAATCAATAATCCGTTTTCCCCGAATTGATGATCTTTCAAAAACATTAAAAAGGCACCGGATACGACACTGATACCGGGTGCTGTTTTTATAAACTGGAAAGCCGGTAATAACACATTGCCTGTAGCATTTGCTGCTCCTGCAACTTCACCGTCTGCATCACCTGCTTTTATCATCATTACGGAAAAATATAAAGGATTTTGTAAAAATTCCAGTGCTTTTTCTTTTGTTAATCCTTTATGTTTTCTTAATTTAACCATTAAATCGGCATAATCGTCAGTCTTCTCGGAAGATGCATAATCCGTAATTAAAATATTTTGAATATTTTTCAGAGATAAACGTTCTGCATCAGCAAGTACTTTTTCTCTGTTTCCGATTAAGATAATTTCTGCAAGTCCTTCGGCATAAGCTTCATCAGCAGCTTGTAATGTTCTGTCATCGAAACTCTCAGGTAATACAATTCTTTTTTTTAAAGCAATTGCATTGTGTTTTATTTTATCTAATAATTCCATTTTTTTATTTTAAAATATTTTACAAAAGTATGATTATCTTTATTAATTATTATGAATTTTTGATTATTTTATGCATCAAAATTTATGTTTGACAACAATTTTATTTAATTTTGCAGAAAACAAAAACATATGATACAGAGAATACAAACATTATGGTTATTATCAGCTGTAATTTTAGCTGTTTTAATGTATTTTTTTCCTATTATCGAATTGGCAGATAATAATGATTTAATGATTTATTCCTATAAAAAAATAAGTATTGCCGGTTTCAGCGGATTAATTCAAACCGGTTATATTATTGCCGGTTTATTAGGATTGATTGCTTTTTTCAGTTTTATTGCCATATTTCTGTACAAAAAAAGAATTTTGCAAATGCGTCTTTGTACGATTATCAGTTTGTTAGATATTTTTTTGGTTATTCTCATTATTGTTTTTTCTTTCAACACAGCCAAAAACCCCGGCATAACCATCGGATTATCAGCTATTCTTCCTCTAATAATATTTATTTTTGTTTTAATGGCAAGAAGAGCTGTTCGAAGAGATGAATTACTGGTAAAAGCTGCCGACCGAATAAGATAATTCAGAAGAAAACATCAAAACCAAAAGACTTCCGATATCCTGTTTAAAATTTCAAACTGCGGACTGTTGATATTTCTATCCTAAAAATGTTTTAAGATGTTTACTTCTTGAAGATTTTCGTAATTTTCTTAGAGCCCTTTCTTTGAGTTGACGAACACGTTCTCTCGTTAAACCTAATTTATCTCCGATTTCTCTTAATGATAATTCTTCACCGTTTACTCCGAAAAAATGTTTTATAATTATTGCCTCTCTTTCAGGTAAAGTTGACAAAGCTCGTTCAATTTCTTTTAATAAAGATTCTTTCATCAGCATATTGTCAGAAGGATCAATGCCTTCATTTTCCATAATATCCACCAGCCTGTTACTATCGGAATCGGAAGTTAAAGGAGCATCCATCGACATATGTTTACCTGCGGCTTTAAGTACCTGATCAATTTTTTTTGTAGTGATATTAAGTTCTTCGGAAATTTCCTGATTAGTCGGTTCCCTGTTATAAATTTGTTGAAATTCAGCAAAGAACCTATAAATTTTATTAACAGCACCGACCTGATTCAAAGGAAGCCGCACAATTCTTGATTGCTCGGCAAGTGCTTGTAAAATTGATTGACGAATCCACCAAACGGCATAAGAAATAAATTTAAAACCTCTGGTTTCGTCAAACTTCTTAGCGGCTTTCATTAAACCCAAATTTCCTTCGTTAATCAAATCGGGCAAACTCAAACCCTGATGTTGATATTGTTTAGCTACAGAAACGACAAATCGCAAATTGGCTTCCGTTAATTTTTCCAATGCCTCCTGATCACCTTTTCTTATTCTTTGAGCTAATGAAACTTCTTCATCTACGGTTAATAAATCAACTCTGCCTATGTCTTGTAAATATTTATCAAGAGATTCGCTGTCTCTGTTTGTTATGGATTTGCTTATTTTTAATTGTCTCATAAAAATCTTTATTTTTTACTTTTTCTCTACAGTTCTGAAATATACGATTATTTTTACTAAAATGTTGCATATAACAGCAAATAATTTTAAAAAAGGAAATTTTACTCTTATTTTTTATAAAAGAAAAAATATAAAAATTAACGGAATAAACCAAAAAACTATCTCTGAATATTGAATACTGAAATAAAAAATAAAAATGTGTAATACCGAATATCAAGAATTCGATTTATTTTCATAAGTATCAGAAAATGAAAGTTTTATATGTATTCAGAAGTTGATACAGAGCAAAGATATCCGGTATTTGACAAAATTTTACGTCTTTATAAATACACAGTTTTATGAATTAAATTATACTTCTTTAAAAAATGGTTTCTAATATTTTCATAAAAGAAAAAAGCTCTCAAAAATGAGAGCTTTTTCTGTACCCGGAGCCGGCATCGAACCGGCACGTTCATTACTGAACACGGGATTTTAAGTCCCGCGCGTCTACCAATTCCGCCATCCGGGCAACAATTGGATTTTTCAATAAAAAAGAGCGAGAAACGGGACTCGAACCCGCGACCCCGACCTTGGCAAGGTCGTGCTCTACCAACTGAGCTATTCTCGCAATGCGGATGCAAATTTAAAACAAAATTTTCTCTCACAAAACTTTTTTTAAAAAAATTCATCCGAATATTTTTTTTATCTTTGCGAACTGCAAAATTATTGCATAATTTAAAGAATTTAACGAGCTGTTATTTAAAATTAATATAATATGTTTGATAATTTATCTGAAAGGTTAGAGCATTCCTTTAAAATACTTAAAGGACAAGGAAAAATTACTGAAATTAATATTGCCGATGCATTAAAAGACGTAAGAAGAGCACTGTTGGATGCCGATGTCAGTTATAAAATCGCAAAAGATTTCACCAACAATGTAAAAGAAAAGTCTCTTGGTGCAAATGTTTTAAAATCTGTTAAACCGAAACAACAAATCATTAAAATAGTACATGATGAGTTAGTTGAATTAATGGGTAAAGAGCATGTCGATATAAATCTTCAAAACAAATTTACCGTTATTTTAATTGCCGGTTTGCAGGGTTCCGGGAAAACAACTTTTACTGCTAAATTGGCAAATCTTCTTAAGAATAAGAAATCAAAAAATCCTCTTTTAGTTGCCGGTGACGTGTATCGCCCTGCTGCAATAGAGCAATTAAAAGTTATGGCAGAGCAAATCGGAGTTTCGGTATATTCTGAAAAAGACAATAAAAATCCGGTAAAAATTGCAAAAGCAGGTATTGATTTTGCGAAGAAAAATGCACACGATGTCGTAATCATTGACACTGCCGGTCGTTTGGCTGTTGATGAAGTAATGATGAAAGAAATTTCGGATATTAAAAAAGCAGTAAAACCTGATGAAATTTTATTTGTTGTAGATTCAATGACCGGTCAGGATGCCGTTAATACTGCAAAAGAATTTAATGATAAATTGGATTTTGACGGTGTCGTTCTTACAAAACTTGACGGAGATACCAGAGGCGGTGCAGCTTTAACTATAAGAAATATTGTTCAGAAACCGATTAAGTTTGTCGGAACCGGCGAAAAAGTTGATGCACTTGATGTATTTTATCCGGAACGTATGGCTGACCGAATTCTCGGTATGGGGGATATTGTTTCATTGGTTGAAAAAGCAGAAGAGCAAATTGACCGAGAAGAAGCCAGAAGACTGCAAAAAAGAATTGCCAAAAATCAGTTCGATTTTAATGATTTTCTGAAACAACTGAATTCTATTAAAAAAATGGGCAATGTAAAAGATTTGGTTTCAATGATTCCCGGAATGGGGAAAATGGTTAAAAATATCGATATTGATAATGATTCTTTTAAAGGAATTGAAGCAATTATTACATCAATGACTCCGGAAGAACGTTCAAATCCTAAAATATTAAACGGCAGCAGAAGGAAGCGAATTGCAAAAGGCAGCGGGTCTAATATTCAGGAAGTTAACAGATTAATAAAACAATTCGGCGATACAAAGAAAATGATGCAAATGGTGCAGGGAGGCGGAAATAAAATGTCTGCATTAAAAAAAGCCGCTAAAAAGAAAAAAAGAAGATAACAGAAATTGAGGCAATTTATATCAAAAAAATTCAAATCTACAATAATGTCATATCAACTTTTAGACGGCAAAGAAACCTCAAAACAAATAAAAACGGAAATTGCCGAAGAAGTAAGTCGAATTATAAAAAACGGAAGTAAACAACCGCATTTGGCAGCTATTCTTGTCGGAAACGACGGTGCAAGCGAAACTTATGTTGCACATAAAACAAAATCTTGCAAACAAGTCGGATTTAAATCAAGTTTAATTCGATTCGACAGCAACATTTCCGAAAATGAACTCATTGAAAAAATACAAGAAATAAACGAAAATAATGATATTGACGGACTTATTGTTCAACTTCCCCTACCCGAGCATATTTCCGAAAATAAAATAATCGAAACAATAATTCCGGAAAAAGATGTTGACGGTTTTCATCCGCAAAATGTCGGAAGAATGACAATAGGACTGCCTGCTTATGTTTCGGCAACTCCGAAAGGCATTTTAGAACTTCTGAAAAGGTATAAAATTGAAACTTCCGGCAAACATTGTGTTGTTATAGGCAGAAGTAACATTGTCGGAAAGCCGGTAAGTATACTGCTTTCGCAAAAAAATGAAACCGGAAATGCTACTGTTACTTTATGCCACAGCCGAACAAAAAATCTGAAAAAAATTACACTTCAAGCCGATATTTTAATTGCCGCAATCGGAAAACAGGAATTTGTTACCGCCGATATGGTAAAAGAAGGCACCGTTGTAATTGATGTGGGTATTCACAGAGTAAAATCCGATAAAACAAAATCGGGTTGGAAACTGAAAGGCGATGTAAAATTTGATGAAGTTGCTCCGAAATGTTCGTATATTACTCCCGTTCCCGGAGG
>JAJRUH010000068.1 GCA_024277895.1 Bacteroidota bacterium
ATCTTGTATTTGTTCATTGAATTTGTTTTTGAACCATTTAATTGCAAGTTCGGAATGTTTGGGTTGAGAAATATCTTTGTCAACAGTCCACGATTTTATTAATCGATAGGAGTTCCAAATTTTATTCGCAAAATTTCTGCCTTGTTCCGGTAAACTGTCAACGTAAAGCAAATCTCCGCCGGCGGGAGAACACAGCATCATACCGAAACGTACGCCGTCTGCACCGTATTTTTTTATTAATTCAAGCGGATCCGGTGAGTTTCCGAGAGATTTTGACATTTTTCTTCTTTTTTCGTCTCGAACCATACCTGTAAAATAGACGTTTTTAAACGGAGGGCTATTCCTAAACTTATACCCTGCAACAATCATTCTGGCAACCCAAAAAAAGATGATATCGTGTCCAGTTGCTAAAACGTTGGTAGGGTAGTAGTAGTTAATTTCCGGATTATCCGGTTTATTAATACCGTTAAAAACGGATATAGGCCAAAGCCACGATGAGAACCAAGTGTCAAGAACATCTTCATCTTGCCGTAAATCCTGAAGTTTCAGATTTTGATTTCCTGTTTTTTCTTTTGCCAGTTCAAGTGCTTTTTCTGTATTTTCGGCAACAACAAAATCATTGCTGTCAGGTAAATAATAAGCCGGAATGCGATGTCCCCACCATAATTGTCTGGAAATATTCCAATCGCGAATGTTTTCCATCCAGTGGAAATAGGTATTTTTAAATCTTTCCGGAGAGAAATGAATATTATTATTTTTAACATTTTCAATTGCCTGTTTTACCGGTTCTTCCATTTTAAGAAACCACTGCATCGAAAGTTTGGGTTCAATCGGAACATTAGTCCGTTGCGAATAACCGACACGATTAACGTAATCTTCAATTTTTACCAAATTCCCTGATTTTTCGAGGTCTTCGATAATTGATTTTCTTAATTTAAACCTGTCAATTCCCTCATAAATACCTGCTTCGTTACTGATTGTTCCGTCATCGTTAAAAATATCAATAATTTGCAGCTTATATTTTTGTCCCAGCATATAATCGTTTTCATCGTGTGCAGGAGTAACTTTTAATGCTCCTGTCCCGAATTCAATATCAATATAATTATCAAAAATTATCGGTACTTCTCTGTTTACGAGAGGAATAATGACTTTTTTACCTTTAAGATGTTTGTAACGTTCATCTTCCGGGTGAACACACACTCCGGTATCACCGATTATGGTTTCCGGACGGGTAGTGGCAATTGTTATGTATTCGTTACTGCCTGAAATTTTATATTTTACGTAGTAAAGTTTTGATTGTTCGTTTTTGTATTCTACTTCTTCATCGGAAACAGCAGTTTTTGCTTTCGGATCCCAATTTACCATACGAATGCCTCTGTATATCAGACCTTCATTATACAAATCAATAAAAACTTTAATAACACTTTTATATAAATCTTTGTCGAGAGTAAATTTTGTTCTGTCCCAATCGCAGGAAGCTCCGAGTTTTTTTAATTGTTCCAGAATGATTCCGCCGTGTTTGTCTGTCCATTCCCAAGCATGCTTCATAAAATCTTCGCGACTAAGGTCTTTTTTGCTGATACCTTCTTCGGCAAGTTTATTTACTACTTTTGCTTCCGTAGCTATTGATGCGTGGTCGGTACCCGGTACCCAACAAGCATTTTTGCCTTGCATACGTGCACGTCTTATCAGAATATCCTGAATGGTATTATTCATTATATGTCCCATATGCAAAACGCCGGTTACATTGGGAGGCGGAATAACAATCGTAAACGGTTCACGTTCATCGGGAGTTGATTTAAACAGTTTATTGTCAAGCCAATATTGATACCATTTTTCTTCGGTAGCAGAAGGTGTATATTTTGTTGAGGTTTCGCCCATTGAAATAATTGATTGTGTTAAAAAATAATTGTGCAAAGATAAAAGAGATTGTTGTAAAAACAAGAAGATATCTTTTTTAGAGTATTTGTCTGTATTTTATTGACAGGGATATTAAATTTTATTCTTTTAATACTAAAATTCCATTCAAGAGAAATATATTTACAATATTAATAAACAAACCAAAAAAGTTAACCGAAAATTTGTTAATTCTAAATCTGATTTAAAAAGTCAGTTTGATTTCGAGCATATTAATTCTGATTCAATTTTTATTAAATAGGGCTTTCTGAAAAACGCTAATGTATTTGCGTTTCAGTTACTTATAAGGTTATTTGCATATACAGGTGCAAGGTTTTTAATTCATTTAACCTTATTTCCTTGCACTTGTGTAAAATATTTTAGCTGCCCACAGGCACATCATTTTTCAAATTTCTCTTATTTCGTAGTATTTATATACGACTTCAAACGAGAAACTTGAAATCTAATACACCTGTGAACTTTTCAGCAAGCCCTAAATATCCTCCTGCATACAGAAACTTTTATCACGACAGTATATTTATTTTGATAAATAATAAAGGACTTATAAAACGTTTTTATTTTTTTATAATCCTTAATATGAAAATAATAATGAGGCTGTGTTCAATAGTCAATTTTTTTTGCATTTCCCGGAAATCCTGATATATACAAATATGCAGCTAATAGCTATGATAAAAAAAGGCTCATTGAGTATTCTTTCAATGAGCCTTTTTGATGAGATAAATAAACTTAAGATTTAATAAGAATAATAATATTATTTTTAAGAATTTCAATTACACCGCCTTTTACATCAAAGAATTTTTCGCTTTTATCGGGTTCAACAATTTTTATTTGTCCTTTTTCAAGTGTTGAAATTACAGGTGCATGATTAGTTAATATACCGAATTGCCCTTTGCTCCCGGGAACTTTAACGTATTTAACTTCGTTGCTGTATAATGTTTGTTCGGGTGTAACTATTTCTAAAAACATCTTATTGTTGTGTTTCTTTTAATATTTTTTCTCCTTTTTTGATGGCATCTTCAATAGTTCCGACAAGATTGAAGGCAGCTTCCGGGTATTTATCAACTTCACCGTTAATAATCATATTAAAACCTTTAATTGTTTCTTCAATCGGAACTAAAACACCTTTTAGTCCGGTAAATTGTTCTGCAACAAAAAACGGTTGTGATAAAAACCGTTGAACTCGTCTGGCTCTGTGAACGGTAAGCTTATCTTCTTCAGATAACTCATCCATACCGAGGATTGCGATAATATCCTGAAGTTCTTTATAATGTTGTAATATATTTATAACTTTTTGTGCAGTTTCGTAATGTTCTTGTCCCACAACTTCTGCAGATAAAATTCTGGAAGAAGAATCCAAGGGATCGACAGCCGGATAAATTCCGAGTTCTGCTAATTTTCTGCTTAATACGGTTGTTGCATCTAAGTGAGAAAATGTTGTAGCAGGTGCCGGATCGGTTAAGTCATCTGCAGGAACATAAACTGCTTGTACGGAGGTTATTGACCCTGTTTTTGTTGAGGTAATTCGTTCTTGCATTTCACCCATTTCTGTTGCTAAAGTCGGTTGATAACCGACAGCGGAAGGCATTCTTCCGAGAAGGGCAGAAACTTCGGAGCCGGCTTGTGTGAAACGGAAAATATTATCAATAAAGAATAGAATATCATTTCCTTTCCCTTCTCCGTCTCCGTCTCTGAATTTTTCGGCAACCGACAGACCGGACAGAGCAACACGTGCACGTGCTCCGGGAGGCTCGTTCATTTGTCCGAATACCATTGTTACCTGAGATTCTTTAAGTTTTTCTGTATCTACTTTAGAAAGATCCCATACGCCTTTTTCCATCGATTTAGTGAATTCTTCACCGTATTTTACAATACCGGATTCAATCATTTCTCTGAGCAAATCATTTCCTTCACGGGTTCGTTCTCCTACACCGGCAAAAACGGACATACCTTCGTATCCTTTTGCAATATTGTTTATTAATTCTTGAATTAATACGGTTTTTCCTACACCTGCACCGCCGAAAAGACCTATTTTTCCTCCTTTTACGTAAGGTTCAATCAAATCAACAACTTTAATTCCGGTATAAAGAACTTCTTTACTTGTTGAAAGATTTTTAAATGCAGGAGCCTCATTATGAATAGGATAGCCGTCAGATTTGTCTAAAGATTCTAATCCGTCAATTGTATCACCGACCACATTCAATAAACGACCTTTGACTTTTTCGCCGACGGGCATTTTAATGGGACCGCCTGTAGCTTTAACTTTCATACCCCTTTCGAGTCCGTCGGTAGAATCCATCGCAATAGTTCTTACGGTATATTCTCCTATATGTTGTTCAGCTTCAATAACTAATATTTCTCCGTCATCTTTTGTTATTTCTAAAGATTCGTGAATTTCGGGAAGTTTATTTCCTGTTTTTTCAAAACTTACGTCAATAACAGGTCCTATTATTTGTACAATTTCGCCAAAATTATCTGCCATATTTTTTGCTTAAAATTTTCTAAAATTAAGCACAAAGATAATATTCGTATCTTACAGAAACAAATTTATTTAATGCTGAAAATTTGTAAACAAAAAAAGCTGCCCGGAAGACAGCTTTTTTTCATTTTATTCTTGAAATTTATGAAACAGAATAACGTTTAAATCCTGTAACTTTAACTTCGGAATCAACTTCTTTCAGAAAATCTCTTATAGTTTTTTTATTATCTTTAACCCATTGTTGGTTTAACAGGGTGTTTTCTTTAAAGAATTTATTTAGTCTTCCGAGAGCAATTTTTTCAGCTAAATCTTCGGGTTTACCTTCTTGAACAGCAAGTTCTTTACCAATTTCAATTTCTTTATCTATTATATTTTGACTTACATCATCTTTGTCAACGGCAATGGGATTCATTGCAGCAATTTGCATAACAACGTCTTTTCTTGTATGTTCATCAATTATTTTTGTGAAACCTGCAATCGAAGCTAATTTGTTTCCTATATGTATGTATGAAGCAACTGACTCACCTTCGATTTTGTCATAGTACCCGAGTTGAATTTTTTCGCCTATTATACCTGTTTGATGAATAATTTCTTCACTGATTTTCACACCGTTTATTTCTGAATTAAGTAATTCATCAAGATTTGCAGGATTTTTTTCTGCTGCAATATCTAAAATTTGACGGGCAAATTTCACAAAGTCATCATTTTTTGCAACGAAATCGGTTTCGCAATTTAGAGCAACTATAACTGCTCGTTTACCGTCAGAAGTGTTTTTTGCAAGAACGGCACCTTCGGAAGTATCTCTGTCGGCACGTTTACCGGCAACTTTTTGTCCTTTTTTTCTTAAAAAATCAATGGCTTCATCAAAATTTCCGTTTGATTCGGTAAGAGCTTTTTTGCAGTCCATCATACCGGCTCCGGTCATTTTTCTTAATTTAGCAACTTCTGCTGCACTTATTTTAGTCATTTTAATTCAGTTTTATCTTTATAATTAATTATTTTTTTCGAGCTCTTGTTTTTACATGCTCTTTTTTGTCTGAATTTTCAGTTTTGCTTTCTTTTCTTTCTGCTTTGTGTTCATTCAAACCTTCCGTAACCGCTTGTGTAATAACATCAATAATTAAAGCAATAGATTTTGAAGCATCATCATTTGCCGGAATAGGGAAGTCGATACTCGGATCGGAATTTGTATCGACCATTGCAAAAATAGGAAGTCCTAATTTTTTTGCTTCGGCAACGGCAATATTTTCTTTGGTAACGTCAACAACAAAAATTGCTGAAGGAACTCTTTTCATATCTGTAATACTGCCGAGATTTTTTTCTAATTTAGCTCTTTCACGAGTAATTTGCAGTCGTTCTCTTTTTGAAATTTTATCAAAAGTTCCGTCTTCAGCCATATTATCAATGGTCTTCATTTTTTTTACGGCTTTTCTGATTGTTCTGAAGTTGGTTAACATTCCGCCAGACCAACGTTCTGTAATATATGGCATTCCCGTTGGTTTAACTTTTTCTTCTACAATTTCTTTTGCTTGTTTTTTTGTGGCAACGAAAAGGATTTGACGACCGGATTTTGCAATTTGTTTTGCAGCTGCAGCAGCTTCGTCAAGTTTTATCATTGTTTTATAAAGATCAATGATGTGAATTCCGTTTTGTTCCATAAAAATATAGGGAGCCATTTTCGGATTCCATTTTCTTTTGAGGTGTCCGAAATGAACGCCTGCATCTAATAATTGTTTAAAATCTAATTTTGACATTTTTTTAAATTAAGTTTACATTCTTATAATAAAGCAATTACCAAGTAGCGACAATTTGTCGATCTTGGTAATTTAGATACTAAACTCAAATGAATTATTAAGTTCAAATCTTGTATTCTATCTTTTACTGAATTGGAATTTTTTACGAGCTTTGGGTTGTCCCGGTTTTTTACGTTCAACAACTCTGGAATCTCTTGTTAAAAATCCTTCTTTTTTTAAAGCTGATTTATCTTCTGCATTAATTTTTACTAATGCTTTAGAAATTGCTAATCTCAATGCTTCTGCCTGTCCTTTTATGCCTCCGCCTTTTAAATTAACATTAATATCATATTTTCCTTCTGCTTCAACAATTGAGAAGGGTCTTAAAATTTGATATTTATATTCGGGAACGGTAAAATATTCGTCAAAACTTTTTTTGTTAACAGTAATATTACCTTTTCCGTCTTTCAGATAAATTCTTGCGATTGAAGCTTTTCTTCTTCCTGTTGCGTTAACTGTATCCATAGTTTATTTTATTGTATTAATGTCAATTTTTTTTGGTTTTTGAGCTTCTTGTTTATGTTCGGAACCTTCATAAACATATAAATTTCGGTATAAAGCACTGCCGAGTTTATTTTTAGGTAACATTCCTTTTACGGCTTTTTCTACAAGAGCAATTGGTTTTTTTGCTAATAAGTCTGCCGGATTTATAATTCTTTGTCCGCCGGGATAGCCTGTATGACTGAAATATCTTTTATCAGTCCATTTTTTACCGGTTAATTGAACTTTTTCTGCATTTATAACAACTACATTATCTCCGCAATCAACATGAGGAGTGTAATTTGTTTTATATTTACCTCTAATCAGTTTAGCAACGATTGAAGCTAATCTTCCCAAGGTTTCTCCTTCGGCATCCACAAGTAACCACTCTTTATTTGCGGTAGCATTATTAGCCGAAATTGTTTTGTAACTTAAAGTATCCACTTTCTTGTATTTTTTTATTTATAACTGTTCCGTCAGGAATTTTCGGACTGCAAAAATATAACTATTTTATTAAATGACAATAGTTATTAACAATATTTTGTTTGTAAAGTCAGAATGATTATACAAATGTCAAATAATCAGTTGAGTACAATCTTAGTATTAGCTAAAATTTATTTTGTGTAATACTGTTTTCCAATTCAATTTTCATTTTTAAAATCAGATTTTCAATACTTAGAATTTGATCAATGAATTGAACGGATTTTCCGGCAATCCATAAATTTTTATAATTTCCGGGTTTTACGGATTTTTCTAATTTTTTCATGCCTTTCATTTGAACAAGCATTTTAAAATATTTTTTTGTTTTCGAATTAGAAGACAATTTTCGTTCAATCCAATTTTGCTTATACCCTATTTTTTTAGCGTAAGCCGTATTAATAATTGTGCTTGGTGTTCCCGAGATACGTTCGGTCATAACAATATCTTCGGTTTTGGCATTTACAATTGCATTTTTATAATCTGAGGACACCGGTGCTTCTTCGGTGGCGATAAAGCTTGTTCCTACGGATGCTCCGGCGGCACCAAGAATAAGAACAGAATGTAGTGCATTTCCGGTGCTGATACCACCTGCAGCAATTACGGGAATATCAGGAATGTTTTGTTTTAACAACGGAATTAATATTTGCAAAGGTTCGGGACCGGCATGTCCTCCGGCTCCTTGTCCTACTGCAATAATTCCGTCAGCACCGAGACTTGCAACTTTTTCGGCATGTTTTAAATTGGTTACGTCACAAAATACTTTTGCTCCGTAGCTGTGAGCTTTTTTAATTACTTCTTCCGGGTTGCCTAATGAGGTTATAAAAAACGGGACTTTATTTTCTATACAAACTTTTAAATGGGATTTATAATAAGGATTGGATTTCTGAGTAATTAAATTAACTCCGTATGTTCCGGGATTTTTAGTATTCTTAAGAAATTGATTTAGGTTTCCGAGAACAGAATCTAATTTTGCAGTTTCACGATAATTAAGTGTTGGAAATGTCCCTATAATATGATTTTTTACAGCGGCTTTAACCATGTTTTCATCCGACACCAAAAACATCGGAGCCATAATTATCGGTAAATCGATATTGAAAAGTTCAGTAAGTTTTGTTGAAATCATATTATAATTTTAAAAAATTCCGAAAAGTTCGGCATCAATTTTATCAATTACTTCGCTTAGGTCTTTCGGATTATTAGCAAAATCTTTATCATTAACATCTAAGATCATTAATTTTCCGAGATCGTAATCTGTAATCCAAGCTTCATAACGTTCGTTTAAGCGTGTAAGATAGTCGATTCGGATACTGTTTTCATAATCTCTGCCTCTTGCTTGAATTTGTTTGACAAGTTTGGGAATGTCAGCTCTCAGATAAATTAATAAATCAGGAGGCTGAATAAACGAACTCATTAACTTAAATAACGATTGATAGTTTTCAAAATCTCGTGTAGGCATTAAACCCATTGAATGCAGATTCGGTGCAAATATGCGGGCATCTTCATATATGGTACGATCCTGAATTACTGTTTTTCCGGACTTTCTAATGTCAATAACCTGGTTAAATCGACTGTTTAAAAAATATACTTGCAAACTGAAAGACCAACGTTGCATATCTTCGTAAAAATCACTTAAATACGGGTTTTCATCAGCGTCTTCAAAACGTGCTTCCCATTTGTAATGTTTGGATAAAATATCCGTTAAAGTAGTTTTTCCCGAGCCGATGTTACCTGATATTGCAATGTGTCTGCTATTTTCAACGTTTTTATACATCTTAATATTTTATGGATTTTGAACTTATAAAAGTAATAATTTAATAAGTTTTATCCGAATTTTTTGATTGATTGTTGAAAAAAACAGGAGATATTTTGAGAAACAACTCGTATTAAAGAATGTAAATTAAACCGGCTTACATAAACAAATATGTGATGAGCAGACTTCTTTGGTAAAACGTATTATTGAATATTGCCGGTCAGGTAGAGGAAATACCTTTTAATTCTTTTACGGTTCTTAAACTCGTAACAGTCATATGCTTTTTTATAAATTGCTCATTGGTATTTTTAAAATCCGAAGCAGATTTTATATTGTTGATTTTCAAAAATTTCTTAAACTGCTTGCCGACACCCTAAATTTCTCCGATATCAATTAATTTTAAAGAATCTTGAATTTTCTTATCGTCATCAAGTACCAAAATATTTTTAAACTTAGGATAACGTTTTGCATAAAAATTTGTAACTTTTGCCAATGTTTTTATGGGAGCAATACCGACAGAAACCTGTAATCCCAAATATTTCAGTAATTTATTCTTAACCTTAAAAGCTGTTTTATTCAGGTTTTTACTGCAATTATTCAAATCAATAAAAACCTCATCAACGGAATAAACAGTAATATTATCAACAATTTCCCGAGGAACCTGCACCATACGATCGGACATATCGGCATACAACGGATAGTTAGAAGACAAAACGGCAACACCCTGTTCTTTAAACCGGTTCTCTTTCTCAAAAAAAATCTGCCCCATTTTTATACCGAGCTTTTTTGCCTCATTCGAGCGTGCGATAATACATCCGTCGTTATTAGATAGTATCACAACAGGTTTGTTTCTTAACTTAGGGTCAAAAATTCTTTCGCAGGAAGCATAAAAGTTGTTTATATCAACAATTGCGAACATAAAAAAGGTCTGTTATTATTTGCAAATATACGAACAACAGACCTGAATTTATTGATTGTTAAAATTTATTTTTTGAAACGATCGGCAACAATTAGTTCTTTTGTTCCGTGCCTCCACGAATAAAAGCCCTCTCCGGATTTTACACCGAGAATTCCGGCATCGACCATAGTTCTGAGCAATGGCGACGGAGCATATTTTGCTTCTCCCAAACCTTCATAAAGGACTTCCGTAATGGCAAGGCAAACATCAAGTCCTATAAAATCAGCCAATTGCAAAGGACCCATAGGATGTGCCATTCCGAGTTTCATTACGGTATCAATTTCGGCAACTCCGGCAACTCCTCTGTTTAATGTAATTATAGCTTCATTAATCATCGGTATTAAAATTCTGTTAGCCACAAAACCGGGGAAATCGTTAACTTCTACCGGTACTTTGCCGAGTTTCTTTGCCAGTTCCATAATGCTTTTGAGAACTTCATCGGATGTTTTATAGCCTTTTATAACTTCTACTAATTTCATAATCGGAACCGGATTCATAAAGTGCATTCCGATAACTTTATCCGGTTTTTCGGTAACGGCAGCTATTTTTGTTATGGAAATAGACGATGTATTTGAAGCCAGAATTGCTTCAGGTTTAGATTCTTCGTCTAATTCTTTGAAAATTTTAAGTTTAATTTCTTCATTTTCGGTAGCTGCTTCAATAATTAAATCTGCATCTTCAATACCTTTTTTTATACTCGTGTAAGTTGTTAACCGATTAAAAGTATCATCTTTATCTGCTTCGCTGATAATTTCTTTTTTTATTAATCGGTCGAGATTTTTTGTGATGGTTGCCAATGCTTTATCCAATGCCGATTCACTGATGTCAACCAATGCTGTTTCAAATCCTGATTGTGCAAAAACATGAGCAATGCCGTTTCCCATTGTGCCGGCACCTATAACTGCTATTTTTTTCATATCTTATATATTTTAAAATTATTATATTCAATAATGTTCAAAATTACAAAATATCGGGTGCCGAATGAAAGATTTTTGAGATATTTTGCATAATAAAATAAAAAAGAGTTTGCCGCTGTTGACAAACTCTCGTAATCTGAAATCCAATAATTTATTTATTCTTCTTCAAATTTTATAACTTCTACGGGGCATCCTTCGGCTGCTTCTTTAATTTCATCTTCGTTACCTGCAAGGTCTGCACCTTCTTTTACTTCCGATACATCATCAATTTCAAATATATCTTCAGCAACTTCTTCACATAAACCGCAGGAAATGCAACCGTCCTCTACCCATACTTTTTTTATTGCCATTATTTATAATTTTTGTTGTTAATTATTATATTTTATGTTGTTTAACACAACAAATAAAAACATTTTAATTCTAATAAAAAAGCCTCTATTTAGAATACTTCTAAATAGAGGCGTCTAATTTCCTAAGCTAAAGGATAATAATGAATTATGTTAATTTATAATCTCTTTTTTAAGTTTATATTCTACTCCTCTTTGAGACAGATATTTTAATATGAATTTAAAGTTGTTTGTTGAAATTCCGAGATATTCGGGAGGAGAAATGCCTTTATGCGTATATAAATTCTCTGCCAGTAAATTTACCGCAGCCGTGCAAGTATATCCGGTAGTTCTTGCCATTGAACTTGTATTCGTTTCATCATTATAAACATCAAACAAATCATATACATAACGAATATTTTTTTCGTTTTCAAGCCCTTCGCAACTAATTTGCATAATCGTAAATTCTTTTTCGCCTTTTTTCAGTTCCCATTTCGGGAAAAGTAATTTTGCAGTTAAATCCAAAGGTCTTATTTTCCTGCCTTTAACATTAACTTCCTTTTTATCAAAAAATCCGCAAGCACGCAAAACTTTCATATATTCAACTGTTCCGGGATAGCGTAATGTTTTTTCAATCATATTCGGAATTTTCATGGTTTTCATTAAAGTACGAAGTCCGTCGGAATTAAATGCTTCTAATGTGCCTGCTTTCTCAAAATTAATAAGCTCTGTATCGGAAAGAGCCTCTTTTACAACAGTTTAATTATTTTGAATGTAACGAGCCGGGCGCATATATTCTTCAATAACATCAATAGGAGAAAAAACTGCTTTGTAATCAAAAGGCCATTCACGAACAAAGGGTAATCCGCCGACATAACACTTGTAATCTGACATTTGCATTCGCTCATTGTGGTATCCGCAAATAATATTTCCCATACCGGGAGCTACGCCGCAATCAACAATTGCTGTTACATTATTAGTTTCAGCTAACTTATTCAATTCAAAAGCATTTTCCGGAAAAAATGAAATGTCAACAATATTTTTTCCGGCTTTAATGATTTGTTCAAGAGTATGGTAACCCATATATCCGGGAACAGCATTTACAACAAAATCGGCATTCTTTACTGCTTCAACAATATTTGCATCAACAGATAAATCTGTCTTTTTAACTTTAATGTTGAAATTATAAGACAAAAAAGCCAAGCTGTTATCATCTATATCACAAGATGTTACATCGAACATCTCATGTAAATCTGCTGCGATAGCTTTTCCGACCATACCTGCACCGAGAACTGAAATTTTCTTCATTTTTGTAGTTTATATATTAAAAAAATCCTTACTCAAAAGTAAGGATTTTTTAATTGTTTCTGTTAACTAATACTACATTTCTCGGTTATACATCTTAATTTCCCATAAACGAATGTTGTAAATATATTGGCTTCTTACGGGTTTTCCTTTCGAATTTCTGTAATAACACCATTTTTTTAATTCATTATCCACCGGTTTCCCTGCTAATACTTTTTTTCGAAAATTACTTTTCAAAAAATTTCCTATTCCTTTCGCATAGATAAAATGAGCTACAACAATTTTTTTATAACCTTTAACATTTGTTTCTCTTCCGGCAGCTTTAACAGCTTTGTCGAAATCTTTTCTCAATAAATTTTCGGCTTGTTTTTTTGTAATTCTTTCCGGAAACTTTTCACCGGGGGCAATTACATGACCATACCCGATTGTTTTAATTCCGGCAGCATCATAATATGCCTTTCCTCCGGCAAAACCTTCATGGGTTTTTATAAATTCAATGGCTTCTTCATAACCTTTTTCAAATTGATATTTGCTGATATAATTCTTTTCGGCATCTCTTATTTCTGCTTCTTTTATTTCGTTGACTGAAATATTCGGTTCAGAAATAAGTTCTCCTAAAAAAGAATTCGGAGCAAACAGCATTCCGAATACAAAAACAACTGAACTTTTTAAATAAAATTTCATCTAATTAATTTTCGTTTAACAAAAAACCGGCATTTTTTATTTGTTCCGGTTTTGGGATTTTCCCTCAAAATAAGCATAACATTCATTATATCAATGCCTTATGTTTCAATAATGCTCATTTTTTTTAAAACGGCGGCAAACATACTGCTTAATTTCTGTTCTGCAAATTTTTTTCAAAAAAGTTATTATTTTTCTGCTTATTTATATAATCAAACAAACATAATTAACTGTACTCCTTATGAATCAGTAATTTAACAGTACTTAATAATTATAAATTATTTAAAATAAAATTCAAATACTATGTATTAATATAAAATTAATTGCCTGAAAGACTTATTTTAACGATATTTGTACAGATTTAATCAAGTTCTTAACAATTATAAAGATTACGGATTTCATCATAACTGTTACTTTATAATTTATACACATATTCCGTTAGAGCTCAATATTTTAACAGTATATTTATTTGTTAACAAGATCTGTAATGAGATTTCATATGAAACTGAAAATTTTAGTAACAACTATCATTCTTACAAGTTTTTTCCGCCTTTATTCTCAAAAATCACTGCTTCAATCCGGACCGATGATAGGTTATTCCGAAATGTTTGAAGTAATGCTTTGGGCTCAAACTAAAAAAGAAGCTGATGTTAAAATTATTTATTTTGATATCAAGCAACCGAATAAAAAACATTCTACTAATACTGTTAAAACGAAAAAAGAAAATGCTTTTACCGCTCATCTTCTTGCTGATGAAACAGAACCGGGGCATACTTATATTTATAACCTTTATATTAATAACAAAAAAATTAACTTTAATTATAAAACACAATTTCGAACTCTAAAACTATGGAAATGGCGTACTGACCCGCCGGAATTTTCCTTTGCTTCCGGCAGCGGTACGTATATAAACGAACCGGCATATGACAGACCCGGAAAAGGTTATGGAGGAGATTATCAGATTTTTGATAATATTGTCGATAAAAAACCGGATTTTATGTTATGGACCGGGGACAATATATATCTCCGTGAACCGGATTGGAATACAAAGACCGGCATTTTGCACAGATACACAAATACACGTTCTGTTCCTGAAATGCAAAAATTACTTGCAAGTGTTCCGAACTATGCAATATGGGATGACCATGATTTCGGCCCGAATGATTCAGATAAAAGTTTTTGGAATAAAAATGAAACTCTGGAAGGATTTAAGCTGTTCTGGGGTAATCCCTCATACGGTATTGCTGACATTAAAGGTGCGATAACATATTTTAATTGGTCAGACTGTGATTTCTTTTTATTGGATAACAGATATTGGCGTGATCCTGATAAACTTATTTCTGACAATAAAACCATGCTTGGCAAGAAACAAAAAGAATGGTTAAAAGATGCTTTAACTTACAGTGATGCAAAATTCAAATTCATTGTTATGGGCGGGCAATTTCTTACAACCGGAGGAGTTTACGAAGTATATACAAATTACGGTTTCTCGAATGAACGAACAGAAATCATTGAATTTATTTACAAACAAAATATTAAAAATGTAATTTTTCTGACCGGCGACAGACATCACTCTGAAATAAGCGTGCTGAAAAACAAAAATAAACCAACAATTTATGATATTACAACTTCTCCGCTGACCTCTCATCACGCATCGGCAAATAAAGATGAAATTAACAGTCTCAGAGTAAAGGGTTCATTAATAAATAAACGAAATTTTTCAGTTATATCTGTTTCCGGGAAAGAAAAAAACAGAACTTTAAAAGTAAATTTTTATGATTCAAACGGACAATTTATTTATCATTATGAAATAAAACCTGAATAAAATAAAAAAGGATGCTGTTTTATGCACCCTTAATTTTCATTTTAAGATAAGTTATTTTACAATAATTTCAGATGTCATTTTAATACCTGCTTTTCTATATACTTCACTTACTCCGCAATAACGTTCTTCCGATAAACTTACGGCTTTTTTAAGTTTTTCAAGCGGCAATTCAATGCCTTCTTTTGCCGTAAAAATGTATTTTACATGCATTGCAATATAATGTTTCGGATGTTCTGTTGTAAGTTTTCCGCCAACTTCAACACTAAAATCAGTCAAATTTTCAGACACTTTCATCTTTTTTAAAATAGAAATAACATCCATTCCGGTACATCCGCCTAAAGATGCCAACATAAAAGGTTTAGGTTGCGGACCTCGATTCTCGCCGCCTACAGCTTCCGTTGCATCAATCATAACTTTATGACCTTTAACATCCCATTCAAAAGCCATATTTCCTTTCCAATTTGTTTTTACTGTTTCACTCATATTTTCCTCTTTTTAGTATGAATATATTTAACTAATTTAATAAAAAAAACAAAAATAAAGAAAATATTAACCGCTAACAATTTAAAATTCCTTAATTTTGCATATTTTATATACTTATGGATTATTCTGAATTTAATACGTGCGAAACGTGTTTTGTACATAATGATATTTTTCGAAAAATAACAAAAGACGAAATTGATATCTTATCTTATATTAAAAACTGTAATAATTATGATAAAGGCGATATAATTTACAGTGAAGGGAGTCGGATCTCCGGAGTTTATTGTCTGAATTCGGGAATTGTAAAACATTACAAAACAGGAAATGACGGCAAAGAACAAATTATACGTTTTTCAAAAGCCGGTGAAATTTTTGGTTATCGTTCCGTACTATCAAACGAAGCAGCTTGCACTACGGCAAAAGTAGTAGAAGAAAGTTCTGTATGTTTTATTCCTGCTTCACATTTTTTGAATCTCATAAACAATAATTCCGGTTTTGCACTGAGCGTAATAAAATTATCTTGTAAAGAATTGGGAGATGCAAATCAATATATCCTTGATATAGCACAAAAAAATGTAAGAGAACGGTTAGCTGAAATACTATTACTTCTTTATGAAAATTTCGGAGAAAATAAAGACGGTGATTTAAATATTTTTCTTACTCGTGAAGAACTTGCCGGATTAGTGGGTACCGCCACAGAATCGGTAATACGATTACTCTCCGAATTTAAAAAAGACGGATTAATTGAGTTGAATAAAAGAAAGATTAAAATTATTGATTTGAAAAAATTAAAACATATTTCGCAAAATTATTAGTTTTCAAAATATAATTATGATAACAGCTGAATTTAATAAGAAAAATTACAAAATAGATTTTTTCGGAAATACATATTTGAAGGGAAAAATAAATAATACTAACTTTTTGATTGATAAAATAATAAACAATGAAAACTCTTTTCATGTCTTATTTAAACACAAATCATTTAATATTAATATTATTTCTGTTGATGCAGAAGAAAAAAAAGTTTTACTGAACATTAATAACAATTCTTATACAATAAAACTAACAGAAGAATTGGATATTTTGTTAAAAAAAATGGGTATTAAAAATCAAACTGAAAAAATAAAAAAAGAACTTAAAGCCCCAATGCCGGGATTAATTGTAAAAATTCCGGTAAAAAAAGACGATTTTGTGAAACAAGGAGAGATTTTACTCGTATTAGAAGCTATGAAGATGGAAAATAATCTAAAAGCCGAACATGATGTTACAATTAAAAACATTCTTGTACAAAACGGTAACTCTGTTGAAAAAAATGAAGTTCTGATTGTTTTTGAATAAGTAAACTTTTTATGAAGCAAATTTTTTTCAAAAATATATTGTTTTTATTTCTGTTAGTCTCCGGAGCTTTAACAGCACAAAATAAATCTTTAAATGTTCAACATTATTCTATTAGTGACGGACTTTCTCAAAACTTTACAACTGATATTTGTCAAGATAAATTAGGTTATATTTGGATAGGAACACAAGACGGGTTAAATCGTTTTGACGGTTATGAATTCAAAATATTCAGGCAAAATCCGGCTAATAAATATTCAATATCAGACAATTACATTATTGATTTATTTGCATCCGCAGATTCATTACTTTGGATTGTCAATAACAGCGGCTTGGAAGTTTATAATTACAAAACAAATCGATTTAAAAGTATTTTAAAAAATAAACAAAGTAAATATTCAACATATTCTACGAATATTAAGGCAGTTACAGTTGATAAAAAAGGAATTGTTTGGTTACGAACAATTCAAAGTATTATTGAATATAATCCTAAAAAAAAGAATTTCTTTGAATATAAAATATATCCCGAAAATATAAACTCAGCAGGCGGTGTCTTTGATATATATAAATTAGCAGATGATTCTGAAAATTTATGGACAGGATCTTCAAACGGACTTGTTAAATTCAATAAACAGTCAAAAACTTTTATTATTTATAAATACAATAAAAAGGATACAACAGATAATAAAATTTATACAGTTTTTATTGAAAACGATAATAAAATCTGGGCAGGTTCAAAAAATAAACTTTTCCTTTTTAACACAAAAAATGAAACTTTCAGCGAATATAAAACTAAAACAAATTTAGAACAAATTCAATCAATTTATGTTGACAAAAATAACATAGCAATAGGAACCGTAAAAGGTATTTATTACGGCTCAACAAGTAATACATTACACAAATTAAATCTTGAAGATTATATTTACGATGAAATTAAAATAGGAAATGTGTCTAATATTTTTAAAGACCCGTCAAATATAATGTGGATATCAACAGACTTCGGTATTTTTAAAATTAATTCTAAAAAAACAAATTTTGAACTTTATCGAAAAGATAAGAACAATAAACTTAACTTCTCGTCTAATACAATTTATTCAGTTTATCATGATGTAAAAACCGATGCAATATGGTTTGGCACAAGAGGTTTTGGTCTTAATATATTTTACAGAAAATCCGGAACCGTAATACACTTTAATAAAGATAATTCAAATCTCCCCGATAATAACATATATTGTATTGTAAAAAGTCCGAACCGTAATTTATGGATTGGTACAAATAACGGACCTGCAATATGGTTACACAAAAAATCCGAATTCATTAATTTTAATAAATTTACAAATCAAAATTTTGATTCTGTTTTTTTAAAAAATCGTTTATCTGACATTATGTTTGATAAAAAAACAATTTGGTTTTCTACATATAAAGGACTTTATAAATACGAAAACAGAAAATTGACAGCATATACAAAAAAAGATATAGGGAACAGCATTGTTGACAATCAAACTTTTAAAACTATTAAAAGCAGTACAGGCGATTATTGGATTGCAACTTTATACGGATTAAGTAAGCTTAATCCTAAAACAGGAATTTTTACAAATTACACCCACGACAATAATCAAATAAGTAATAATATTGTTCCTGTTGTTTTTGAAAGTTCGGATTCTGTAATTTGGGCAGGAACAGGAACAGGATTAAACAAATATATTCCGAAAAAAGATTCATTTATATTTTACACATCACAAAGTAGCGGTTTTAGTAATGATTTCATATATACAATAGTTGAAGATAATTATAAAAATTTATGGATGAGTACCAACAGAGGTATTATTAAATTTAATCCTTACACAAATGAAGTAACAAATTTCTCTAAAGAAGATAATCTGCAAGGGTACGAGTTCAATGTCAATGCTGTATATAAAGATAAAAACAATGAAATTTTTTGGGGCGGAGTTCAAGGACTTAATTCATTGAAACTAAATGAAATAAAAAAGAATACATTCGTTCCTAAACCCATTATTACACACTTCTTTATACATACAAAGAAAGGTATTAAAGAAATAGTTTTAGGCAATAAAAAAATAATTAATCTTTCATATAAGGAAAACAGTTTCGATATTCGATTTGCTGTTCC
>JAJRUH010000069.1 GCA_024277895.1 Bacteroidota bacterium
ACATTGGATCAATTTACCGTAATGCCCAATCACATTCACGGTATTATTATGATAAATGATAATATTGAAAACAATGGAAACAATGGATACAATGGATACAATGGATACAATAATGATAATGTATCTGTAGAGACAGGTCTGAGACCTGTCTCTACAACGGATATTAATACGGATATTGATATTGATACAAACGTTGAAACAAATAACAATACGAATACAAAAAATCCAAAAAATCATGGATTGTCGGAAATTGTGCGCGCATTAAAATCATTTTCCGCGCGTAAAATTAATGAATTGCGGAAAACAAAAAATTTACCTGTCTGGCAGCCGCGTTTTTATGACCATATTATCCGCGATAACAAATCGCTGCACAGAATACGGGAATATATTTTTAATAATCCATTGAATTGGAATACAGACAATGAAAACCCTGAAAGATAAGATCCTCACCCGATCCGAAGACTACCTGCAAAAGGTCCTGAAAAGCAGACAAAGGTTAAAGAATTCGAAAAGCAAATAGACCGGCATGAAAGATTATGCGTTGACAATGATTTTTGCGGCTTAAATTTGAATTTGGGTATCACACATCCTTCCAATAGATATTTTCAATATTGGAGGGTAAAGGAACATCCTTTTGGCAATTGGTTATTAGATACCCTTTTACATTTTTCTGTTTGCTTAACTCAATCCAGTAGTTTAAATTTTTATAGAATCCCGGTTTAATCGTGCTGGAGAGTTTAATTTCAAAGGGATGGTAAATACCTCGGATCGGCATTATCAAATCTATCTCAATTCCGCTCTGTGACCGCCAGAAATAAATTTCCGGTTTTATTCCTTTTGAATATTCATTTTTTATTATATCAGAAATAACTGCTGTTTCGAAGATTGCACCCGACATAGGTCCTTTAAGTAAAAAATCTGGATCTTTGATACCGACTAAATAATTAACCAGGCCAACATCATAAAAATATACTTTTGGCGATTTAATTATTCTTTTGCCGAAATTTTTATAATATGGAGGCAGAATAAATATTATATAACTTGCCTCAAGAACAGAAATCCATCTTTTTACAGTGGGAACACTTATACCCAGCCTGCTGGAAATGGATGAATAATTTAATTCTTGAGATGTTAAACCTGCCAGCAGTCTCATGAAATTCTCAAAATCTCTTAAATTTTCTACATTCATTAACGCGCGAAGGTCTCTTTCCAGATATGTTTGAATATAGCTGGAATACCATATATCAGAATTGATTTTTTTGTTTACGGCAACTTCAGGATATGTACTGCTCAGGAGATAGGAGCCTAAATTTTTCACATCTCTTCTCTCCCTTAATTGGAATGTCGGCAGTGATAATATTGCTGCTCTTCCTGCAAGAGATTCGGAGATATTTCTCATAACAGAAAATTGCTGTGAACCGGTAATAAACCATTGCCCGGGCTTTCTGTTTTCATCAATGAGTATTTTTATATATGAAGCAAGTTCGGGCATGTATTGAATTTCATCAATTATTACCGGTTTTGTTACACTCTTTAAATAACTCAGAGGGTCATCTTTCAAAAGAATTCTTAAGTTCGGATCATCAAGGTTTATAAATGCTGCATTTCTTTTTAAGAAATAGTTTTTTAAAATTGTACTTTTTCCCGATTGTCTTGGACCTGTTATTACTATAGCAGGGAATGATTTTTCAGTATCAGCAATGGTTTTTTCTAATAATCGCTTCCAGTACATGATGACTGATTTAACATTAAATATTAAATCAGTCAAGGATTATTTTTGCTCAATAAATGTTCTAAAACCTATCTTTTTTTGTTACCGGCAGACTTTTGTTTAACCTTCCCGATAAAATTTTTCAATCCAATAAAGAATGGGTCATTGAATTCTGTTTTAACTTTGAAATTTGCATAAATATAATTTTTCTTATACCGGCTTGAAGCGAGTAAATAGTGAAATTTGTTAATCATCTTTATTTTTTCCGGACCAAGTTTTTTAGAAACATTCATAAAATTCTTTAATGCATACATCAGTTCGTCAATATCAAGATAGAAAAACGATGATTTCATCTTAAGCATGGAGACCAGGCTCTCTTCTTTCATTTTTGACAAAAAACCGGATTTCGGATTCCCATACAGAGCATTTTTAAAGATATTCCTGCCGGAAGCAATTATAACAATCCTGTTCTTAATGCCTGCATAAATCTTAGCCAATCCTGCTGTAAAAACATAAGCATTTATTGCGCCCACTTTTTCTCTTTTGAACATTTGCGGGGGAATTTTTCTGGCGATCTTTTTAAATACTCTATCCATTACTTTTCTGTTTTTAATGGTAAAGGTAAAAAGAGAATTGTAGTTAAACATATTAAGCGTTTTCCCTTCATAGAGAGCAAGGTTGATATTTCCGGCAAGATTTTTAATGATCTCTTTCTCAACATCAATCTTATATTCCTTTTTTGTTTTAACAAAAGAATTTTTTACAGCTTTTACAAACTGTTTTGACCATGTATTCATGAGGTAATTGTAGTATTTCTCAAAGTTAATTCCCAAAGTGAAAAGCAGCAAGGGGTTTTTTTCAACGGCAAGGATATTGTCTTTATTATAAACAATACCCTTTATAAACTCCATGCTTTTTGCTTTATTTTTAAGGTAATAAACAAAATTAAGGAGGAGATTGCGGTTCTCAAGATCCAGAGTAAAGCCTGCGCCTTTATAATCGCGCAGTAATGACATTGTTTTTTTTAATGACTTACTGTCCTTTTTGTATGCCCTTCTAATCAGGCCTTCAATCCTTTTATTGTTATTTTTGAGAATTTCATTAATATTGATATATCCGAAAATTGTATCACTGTTTGTTAATTTTACGGATATTCTTTTGTATAGCCGCGACTTATTAAGAGAGGTTTTCCCTTTGATCAATGATGATATATAAGATTCCGAATTCCCTGCAGGATTCCCTCCAAAAAATATATAATTCTTCTTCCGGAACATATACAGCTTTTCTTTGGACTTTTTATTTAAAAAAAGAGTAAAATCATTTTCACTGTAAATTCTGATATTCTTATTTTTCTCTGCCTTTTTAATAAAATGATCCGCCAGCCTATTTCCGTCAGTAACCGGAATAAAAAGAATTATATTCACTTCAGGTTTTTTCTTATTTTCAAATTTTATATCCGATAAGAAAAAACCCGCTTTTTTTCCTGTATCAATACCAATGGATTTTAATTTCCAGATATTAAACGGGTTTATTCCAAATGTTTTTATTACTTCTTCAAGATCATCTACGGGATTGCCGAAAACCGAACTGCTCTTTACGGAAAAATTTCTGAATATTGATCTGATTGAAGGCACTGTGATCAATAAATCCACATCTGCCGGAAGAATATCTATAATATCCGCTTCATCCTGTAATTTTTTTAAGGGCAAAAACTCTCCTTTGCCCCATATCTTTCCGTCCCGGAATTCCCCCAGATACTTCATTCCGTTTGAATATACCCATTTCCCTTTGCCGGTGAATTTTCCATTTTTAAATTCACCTTCGTATAAACTTCCGTTAAAAAAATAGTAAGTGCCCTTCCCATGCTCCTTTCCGTCTTTGAATCGGCCAACATATTTGCTCCCACTGGGATAAACTTTTGTACCAAAACCGTCGCTGCAATTGCCATCAATGCATTCCGCATAGACTGTTTTCACTATGAGAACTGAAAATATTATTGAAAGCGCCAAGGTTGCCTTTTTCATTTTGCCGGTATCCTTAAAAATAAATCTTGCGTAAAATATTATCTATGCCGAGAAAGCTCAAACAAGTAATATTTATTTGTTGTATTTAATTTAGGATAAATCAAAATGTCAGTCAATAATAATGAGGATAATATTAATATTTTTTATGATATAAACAGACCGATCCGGAAATTTCATATAACATAAATTTGTATGCTTATGATCAAGGGACACTGCATGTAAATGCTCAATATACTTTTAGTAGAACCTTTTTATACAGGGTCCCATGCATCATGGGCCGATGGAATAATTGCTAAGAGCAGTCATAATGTTTCGCTTCTTAAACTGCCGGGAAGAAACTGGAAATGGAGAATGCATGGAGGGACAGTTACACTATCCGGCCAGTTTAAGAAACTAAAAGTAAAGCCCCATCTGATTATTGCAACGGACATGATGGACCTTACTGTTTTTTTGTCTCTCACTATGACAGAACTTTTGAAGAAATGGCTGCATCATAGTTAAACAAAAAATAAAATAATCTCAAATCTTTTTAAGCTAATTTATTTTTTCGGGAAGATAGACTGTAAAGGTGCTGCCTTTATTATCTTCGCTTATAACATCCATAAATCCGTTGTGGGCTTCAATGATCTCTTTTACTATAGGCAGACCCAGGCCGGTTCCCATAATATGACGGGTCTCTTTATTTTTAACCCGAAAAAACCTGTCAAATAAAAAGGGCATAT
>JAJRUH010000070.1 GCA_024277895.1 Bacteroidota bacterium
GAAAACGGTAAACCTGCAGGAAAGGCAAAGTGGAGAAAAGGAAAACTTATTCGCGGTACGGAGGACTGAAAAATGTCAAACAATTGGTTCCAATTTAAACAGTTTAAAATTAATCAAGATAAAACCGCTATGAAAGTCGGTGTTGACGGTGTCCTTCTGGGCGCCGTTTCTCATTTCGGGCAGGCAAAAACCGTATTGGATATCGGTGCCGGAACCGGATTGTTGTCTTTTATGTCTGCACAAAAAACAAATGCCGAAATCATTGCTTTGGAAATTGAAAAAGATGCTTTTAATCAGTGTGTTGGAAATGTTAAACTTAATAAAAAGCAAGACAGAATCAGAGTTCTGAATATTTCATTTCAAGAATTTTACCAAACAACACAACAAAAGTTTGATTTTATTATTTGTAATCCGCCGTTTTTTGAAAATTCCGAAAAATCAAAAAATGAAAGTAAAAATGTTGCACGACATTCTGATTCTTTACCTAAGGAAGATTTAGTACAGGGTATTTCAAAATTATTAAACTTCGGAGGTACATTTTCCGTTATTCTGCCTTTTGAATTTGAAAAATCTTTTGAAAAATTATGTTCGGATTACGGATTATTTTGTAATCGCAAATTAATTGTTTTTCCAAAATCAGATAAATTGCCGAACAGAATTATTTTTGAATTTTCGCAGGAAAAATATGCTGTAAAAACAGGAAAAATAGTTATTCGCGAAAACGACACAAATCAATACACAAAAGAATATAAAAAGCTGACAAAAGATTTTTATTTGCACCTTTGAAATTATTTAAAATGTTTATTTTAGCAAAAAAAACAAATGGCAAGTTTAGAAAATTATTTCGAGCAATTCAGAAGAAATATTGTCGGTATTAATACCGAATTTAAATCTCCTTACGGTAAACAAAAATTATTATATGCAGATTGGATTGCCAGCGGCAGAATGTATGCGCCTATCGAAGATTTAATGAAAAATAAATTCGGTACAATGGTCGGAAACACACATTCCGAAGCCAGTGAAACCGGAGTTATAATGACGAATTTATATCATGAAGCAAAACACATTATAAAAAAACATGTAAACGCTTCTAAGGATGATTGCTTGATTACCGAAGGCTCCGGAATGACAGGTGCAGTCGTGAAACTGCAACGCCTGTTAGGACTTAAAATTCCTGAAAAATTAAAAAACACTTTAAAAAAAACACTTCCTAAAGAAGATATTCCTGTTGTTTTTGTAACATATATGGAACATCATTCAAATCATATTTCGTGGTTAGAAACTATTGCGGAAGTTGTTGTTTTACTTCCTGAAGATGATGAGATGAATTTTCCTGATGAATTGGAAAAACAACTTAATAAATATGCCGACAGAAAAATGAAAATCGGCTCTTTTACTGCCGGTTCCAATGTTACGGGCATTATTCCCGATTATTACAAACTTGCTGAAATTATGCATCAACACGGCGGCTATGCTTTTATAGATTTTGCAGCTTCTGCACCGTATATAAAGATTGATATGCACCCTGAAAATCCCGAACAATCCTTAGATGCAATTTTCTTTTCACCGCATAAAGCTCTCGGCGGACCCGGCAGCTCAGGTGTTTTGATTTTTAATAAGAAACTTTATGATAATAAAGCCCCCGACCATCCCGGAGGCGGTACTGTTTTGTGGACAAACAGATGGAATGAATATGCCTATTTTGATGATATTGAATTACGGGAAGACGGCGGTACTCCTGCGTTTTTACAAACTATGAGAGTTGCCCTCACATTAAAATTGAAAGAAAAAATGGGCTGTAACAATATTATGAAACGAGAACATCAACTCTTAGATTTAATCTTTTCTGAATTTAATAAAATTGACGGATTACACATTCTTGCCGGTAAATACAAAGAGCGAATAGGAGCAGTATCGTTTTATGTCGATAATATTCATCATAACCTAATAGTAAAATTATTAAACGATAGGTTCGGAATTCAGACTCGCGGAGGATGTTCCTGTGCCGGACCATACGGACACTATTTATTACACGTAACAAAAGATGAATCTCATCGCATTACGGATAAAATTAACAAAGGTGATTTAACAGATAAACCCGGATGGATTAGATTATCCGTTCATCCTACAATGAAAGATGAAGAACTTTTGTTTATTGCTGATGCCGTTAAACAAATTATTAATAATATTTCGGAATGGAAAAAAGATTATTATTTTGATAAATCTTGCGGTGAATTTTTTTATAAAAACCTGCCGAGACATAAACCTGAAGATTATATCGATTGGTTTGAAGTGTAAATTGCAACAATCTGACATACAGTATCATGCATGTTGATAAATTAGTATGTTTTGGTTTTTCGACTTTTCGCAGCAGATTCGATTTAAATTAAAAACATATGAGAATGTTATAAATTAACTCCGAAAACTTTTTCCAAACGTTCTTTATCTTTTCGTAAAAGTTCAGTTATATATTTTCTGTCTGCTTCGGAAATGGGGAGATAGGACGTTTCTTTACGATTAACGGATGATAATTTTCCAGGTAATTTGGAATGTAATATTCTTTGTTTAATTTTATTCGGTAATATTTTCCTTAATGCAACTCTTAAGGAATTATTTCTGTTCAACAGAAATTGTTGCAATACTTTTGATTTTACCTCTGCCGATGTGTTTGCGATTATCTCGGTATCTTCAATATTAAAATTTTCACTATTTAAAAATGTTGAAAGTTGATTTAATAAAACTTTTGTGTTATTCTTTAAATCCGAAGTTTTTAAAATCAAAATATTATTTCTCGGAAAAAATTCAGACCAATATGAGATGTGTTCAAAATATTTGCTTTGCCACAAATTACATAAATTGTTTTGAACAGTAATATCCGAATGTCCAATATGAAATTCTTCTTCCTGAATTGATTGTATAAATGATTTATTATTAGAAATATATCCGTTATTTAATGCATATCGGAATGAAGACCAAGCACGTTCGACCGGATTTCTCAATATGATAATTATTTTCATCTCCGGATTATAATCTGCAATTCTTTGGGGAGCTTTTTTGTCAATCAGCAAATATGTGTCTGCCGCAACTTTTATTTTTTCTTCTCTGCAATGTTTCCAAAACGAATGATAATATTCTTTACCTCTTTTATACAATTCTTCAACCGAAAAATAATGAATTTCTTTAATGTCTGAAAAACATACTTCCGGATGATTTTCAAGATATTTATACAGCGTTGTTGTTCCGCTTCGCCCTGCACCGATTATTATTGCATTAATTTTCATAAGTTTTGAATTATACAAAGATAACCAAAAAATACCTTTTTTTTACACATTATCTTAATTCTGTTTCTCATTTATTATCAAATTATTATTTGGAATTTATTTTTTTGATGTAACATATTTAAAAATATCATTGTTGTATAACAATATAATTTAGAATGATTATAAATTAAATAAGCAGTGCATTGCTTAAATACTTGATTCTTATGTGGAATCAAGCCTATACACATAAACGTATGATAAAAATCATATTAAATGATATTGGTATCTTAAAATATATTTTGTAGCTTTGAGTAACATTTTATTCAAATAATTTACATAATATATTAATATGAATTTAAGCAGAAGAAATTTTATCAAAAGTTCGGCAGTTGCAACTGTTGCTGCTGCAGTCGGTATCAGTTTACCAAAACAACTTAAAGCTGCTCCGCAAAAAGCAGAATCCGATTGGCGTTGGGATAAAGCCGTTTGCCGTTTTTGCGGAACAGGTTGCGGTATTATGGTAGCTACAAAGAATGATAAAATTGTGGCCGTAAAAGGAGATCCTGCTGCACCGGTAAATCGAGGATTAAATTGTATTAAAGGTTATTTTAACGCAAAAATTATGTACGGCGAAGATCGTTTAAAAGTGCCTCTTATGAGAGTAAATGAAAACGGTGAGTTTGATAAACACGGTAAATTTAAACCGATAAGTTGGAAGAAAGCTTTCGATGAAATGGAAAAGCAAATTAAAAAATCCTTAAAAGAACTCGGTCCGACAGGTATCGGTATTTTCGGTTCAGGTCAATATACAGTTCAGGAAGGATATGCTGCCGTTAAACTTATGAAAGCAGGTTTTCGTTCAAATAATATTGATCCGAATGCTCGGCATTGTATGGCTTCGGCTGTTGCCGGATTTATTCAAACATTTGGTATTGACGAACCCGCCGGATGTTATGATGATATTGAATTAACCGATACAGTAGTTACCTGGGGAGCAAATATGTCAGAAATGCATCCGATTTTATGGTCTCGCGTTACTGACCGAAAACTTAATAATCCCGATAAAGTTAAAATAATTAATTTAACAACATTTACTAACAGAACATCTGATTTAGCAGATACCGAAATTGTTTTTCGACCCCAAACAGATTTAGCAATTTGGAACTACTTAGCGAGAGAAATAGTATATAATCATCCTGAAGCAATCGACCGTGAATTTATAAGAAAACATATAGTCTTTTCTACGGGTGTTGTCGATATAGGATACGGAATGAGAAAACCCGACCATCCCGATTTTACGGATAAAGAAAGAGAAACGGTAAAACAGCAAGTTTCTAAAAAACTTTCTGAAGCCGAAGGTATTTCGTTATCTTATCTCGGATATAAAGCAGGCGATATACTTGAAATGAAAAATACAAAATCTGCCGGAAAACATTGGCTTATCAGTTTTGAAGATTTTAAGAAAGCATTAGCTCCTTATACTTTAGATTATGTTGCCGAAGTTTCAAAAGGAAATGCGGATGAATCTCTTGAAGATTATAAAAATAAATTAAAAGAACTGACAAAACTGTATGTTGAAAAGAACAGAAAAATTGTGTCATTCTGGACAATGGGAATGAATCAACATACTCGCGGAACCTGGGTTAATGAACAAGCATATATGGTTCATTTTTTACTCGGTAAACAAGCCAAACCCGGAAGCGGAGCATTCAGCCTTACGGGACAACCTTCGGCTTGCGGAACAGCAAGAGAGGTCGGAACATTTTCTCATCGATTACCGGCTGATATGGTTGTAACAAATCCGAAACACAGAGCAATTGCCGAGAAAATTTGGAAACTCCCGACAGGAACAATTAATCCGAAAGTCGGAAGTCATGTGATGAAAATTCATCGAGACATAGAAGACGGAAAAATTAAATTTGTTTGGGTACAGGTAAATAATCCCTATCAAAATACGGCAAGTGCTCGTCATTGGATTAAAGCTGCCCGTGAACTTGATAATTTTATTGTTGTAAGTGACGGTTATCCCGGAATTTCTGCAAAAGTTGCTGATTTGGTATTACCCTCAGCAATGATATATGAAAAATGGGGTGCCTATGGTAATGCCGAACGAAGAACACAACATTGGAAACAACAGGTAACACCTGTCGGGGATGCAATGCCCGATGTTTGGCAAATTGTTGAACTTTCCAAACGTTTTAAAATAAGAGAGGTATGGGGTGAGGCACAAATATCCGGTTTAGATAATCCTTTGCCCGATGTTACAAATAAACTTGCAGATTTGGGTTATAATCCGAATACAACTTTATATGAAGTACTTTTTGCAAATAAAGAAGCAAAATCCTATTCTTGGCCCGATCCGATAGGTACAGGTTTTCAAAATACCGAGTCGGAAGGTGATAAAAGAACTGTTTTAGGTTCTGATAATAAAGAATGGAAAGGTTACGGTTTCTTTATACAAAAATATCTTTGGGAAGAATATCGTAGATTCGGAGAAGGACATGGACATGATTATGCCGATTTTGATACATATCACAAAGTGCGAGGTTTAAAATGGCCTGTTGTTGACGGAAAAGAAACACAATGGCGATTTAATGCAAAATATGATCCGTATGCTCAAAAAGCCGGAACAGGAGATTTCGCTTTTTACGGAAAAGCATTAAAAAATCTTCCTGTCGGTGATTTAAAATCGCCGAATCCCGATAAAGGAAAACAAAAATTAGATAACAAAGCTAAAATTTTCTTCCGTCCCTTTATGGATGCACCCGAAATCCCCGATAAAAATTATCCTTTCTGGCTCTCAACAGGAAGAGTGCTGGAACATTGGCACAGCGGAACAATGACAATGCGTGTTCCGGAATTATATCGTGCTGTTCCTGAGGCACTTTGCTATATGAATCCGAAAGATGCCGGTGCATTAGGAACAAAACAAGGTGATTTGGTTTGGGTTGAATCCAGACGAGGAAAAGTTAAATGCCATGTTGATACCAGAGGCAGAAACAGACCGCCTAAAGGATTAGTTTATGTTCCCTGGTTTGACGAAAAAGTATTTATTAACAGAGTTACATTGGATGCAACTTGTCCTATTTCAAAACAAACAGATTTTAAAAAATGTGCTGTGAAAGTTTATAAAGCTTAACAGTAACTTTTATGCTTAAACCGTTTAATTATTTTAAATGTCAGAAGAAAAAAATAAAGATTTTAAGGCAACTTCAAGGAAAGACGCAATAAAAACAATTTTCAAAGGTACCGGATATCTTGCTTTAGGAGGATTGGTTTGGGGAGGTTATGTTGATGACAGGAAGAAACCTGAATTGGTTCTCCGACCTCCGGGTGCACTGAAAGAAGATATATTTATAAAAGCATGTATAAAATGCGGATTATGTGTCGAAGCCTGTCCCTACGACACTTTAAAATTATCAATACCTTCTGATAACAAAGTTGCGGGAACTCCGTATTTTATTGCCAGAGATATTCCCTGTTATATGTGTACCGATATTCCTTGTGTGCCTGTTTGCCCTACAGGAGCTTTAGATATGACATCTCTTTATACTGACGATATTCTTCCGAAACCGGATGTTAATAAAATTAGAATGGGTTTGGCAGTAGTTAATAAAGAATCGTGCATTGCTTTTTGGGGTATTCAATGCGATGCTTGTTACAGAGCGTGCCCGCTTTTAAATGAAGCAATTACCATAGAATATGATAAAAATGAAAGAACCGGAAAACATGCTTTTTTAAAACCTGTTGTAAATGCCGAAGCCTGTACGGGTTGCGGAATTTGTGAACATGTGTGTGTTACTGAAATTCCTGCAATAAAAGTGTTGCCTCTTTCAATTGCAACAGGGAAAGTCGGTAATCATTATATTAAAGGATGGGATCCGGAAGATGAAAAACGACTGGAAAATGTTAACTCTGATGTTAATAATGACAAAGATAATTCCGGAGCTATTGACTATTTAAATAATTCTGACGATTTGCTTGAAGATGAAGAATAATAAATATTTAATTTTAAGAAGAATTATTCAAATCGGAATTCTTTTTTTATTCTTTTCCGGTGCAAATTTCGGAATTAATATTTTGAAAGGTAATCTAAGTACAGCAATTGTTGCGGATAAATTTTATTTGTCCGATCCTTATGCCGTTTTGCAAATGCTCTTTACAGGCTATATTCCTGCTGTTGAGGTGATTATCGGTGCTGTTATTATTTTGGTCTTCTATTCATTATTAGGCGGAAGAATTTTCTGCAGTTGGGTATGTCCGTTGAATATTATTACTGATTTTGCATCTTACGTAAGAAAAAAAACAGGAATAAAACCGGCTTTAAAAATGAAAACTGTTTCCGGAAATATTAGATATTATGTTGTGATTTTGGGTTTATTGCTGTCTTTTATTACCGGAATCGCATCTTTTGAACTTATTAATCCTATTTCAATTTTTTTCAGAGGACTGATATTCGGTTCTGTATTTAGTTTATCAACTGTTTTAATCATATTCTTGTTCGATTTATTTATTGTTGAGCACGGATGGTGCGGGCATATTTGCCCTGTCGGAGCTTTTTATTCCCTGACGGGGAAATTTAGATTTCTTAAGATTTATCATACATACGAAAATTGTACTTTATGTATGAAATGTAAACGAGTTTGCCCCGAAATTCAGGTATTAGAGATAATAGGAAAAGAAACCGGAAATATAAAATCATCGGAATGCACTGATTGCGGACGATGTATTGACGTATGTGATGATAATGCTTTAAAATTTAAACTTAAAATGTAATTATAAATTAATAAACTATGATAAAGAAAATTATTTTTACGGGAATTATTTCAGTCATTTTATTAAGTTCTTGCGGAACTGATGACAAATCAAATCAACTTATAAGTGATTCAACATTAGGTTTTATTAAATCGGATGTTCAAAAAGATGATGAAAATTTATTGGGAAAAATGCCCCAATACAGTAATAAAGCACCCGGAACTGCCACAAAGATTGAACGATCTTTTGAAAATGCACCGCCTATGATTCCTCATATGACCGTCGGATTTTTTCCGATTACGAAAAATAATAATATTTGTTTGTCGTGCCATATGCCTGATAAAGTATCTGTTTCCGGTGCAGTTGCAATCCCGGAATCTCATTTTACGGATTATCGCCCTAAACTAAAAGAAGTTGACGGGAAATATGAAGTGGATGCCGAAGAGGGTGAAGTCTTCTCAAAAAAATTGAATAAATTATCTCCGACACGATATAATTGTTCTCAATGTCATGTTCCTCAGGCAAATGTAACGGTTGATATTAAAAATAATTTTGAAAGAGTTTTTAGAAACAATGCCTCTAAAACAAGTTCTGATTTAGATAAAAATATGGATGAAGGTGTTAAATAGGGCTTGCTGAAAAGCTCACAGGTGCATTAGATTTCAAGTTTCTCGTTTGAAGTCGTATATAAATACTGCGAAATAAGAGAAATTTGAAAGATGGTGTGCCTGTGGGCAGCTAAAATATTTTACACA
>JAJRUH010000071.1 GCA_024277895.1 Bacteroidota bacterium
CAAAATTACAATTATTAACAAAGAAAAAAGTAACAAAAAAGAAAATTCATCATCATCATTATCATATATTTTTAAATTATACTTTTTTCTTTAAAAATAACTTTACAAATCTAAAGGCAAGCCCTAAATAATCTCGGAATGTTCTATAATAATGCTGTTTTTTCAAGAAATTCGGTAAGTTTTACTTTTAACTTGTTAAATAAATTTAATTCTTCAAGCAATCGGTTCAGTTGTTCTTCGTAAGTTTCGGAAGGTTTCAACTGTGCCAGTTGCTTGTTTAGTTTTTCAATTTTCAGTTGAACAATTTTCAGTTTGAAAGTATCAATCAATTCCGGAATTATTTCGTGCAAACGTTTTTCAATATTATTTTCCGCAGCACCGCGAGAAGTCCAAATTTTACTCAACTCTTGTTTCGGACTTAAAATTTCGGCGGCTATCGAATTTATTTTATCATTTTCGTGTTTTAAAAAATAATCCTGAACAGATTCGGCATTTATGTAAAAATATTTTTCGTAGTCTTGAAAAATTTCTTTGTAGATGAGATTATGAAATTCTAAATCGTCATTTTTAATTTCCGAAATAATAAATTCTGCCACCGTTATTTCTTCATCAATATCTTCAATTTTAATTGTTTCGTTTCCGTAATTAAGCAAGAAACTTAATATGTCTTTTTCAATAACTTCGGAATAAATTCCTGCTGTTTCCGCCGGCAATTGCGGTTTTGTCGGTTTTTGTCTTAATGTTTCTCCGTAGTTTTGCTTTCTTTTATCTTCAAAATTTTTGCGTAATATTTTTCTTACTTCAAAATACAAAGTTTCTTCACCTACATTTAATTGTTTTGCCGTAGAACGAATATATTCTTCCCGTAAAATTCTGTCGGGAATTACGGAAATTGACTTTACGATATTTTTTATGAGTTGAGCTCGTTTTACGGGGTCGTTTTTTGCTTCTTCGGCAAAAAGTTCGGTTTTAAATTTTATGAAATCTTCTTCGTGGTCGGATATATATGTTTGCAGTTCTTCGAGAGTTCTTTTTTTAGCGAAAGAATCGGGGTCTTCGCCTTCGGGAAGTGCAATAATTCGCACGTTCATTTCTTCGGCAAGCGCCAAATCAATGCCTCGCAAAGATGCTTTTATACCTGCGGGGTCGCCGTCGTAAATAATGCTTAAATTTTTTGTAAATCGCCTTACGAGTTTTATTTGTTCAACGGTAAGCGATGTTCCGGAAGATGCAACAACATTTTCTATTCCTGCCTGATACATTGAAATTACATCTGTATAGCCCTCAACCATATAGCATTTATTGAGTTTTACCATTGCGTTTTTTGCGAGATATATTCCGTAAAGGATTTTGGATTTGTGATATATCTCCGATTCGGGCGAATTAAGATATTTTGCTGTTTTTTTATCTGCTTTTAAGGTTCTGCCTCCGAATGCAATGACTTTTCCGGAAAGGGTATGTATCGGAAAAATAACCCGCTCGGCAAAACGATCGAACCTGTAATTGTTGTCTTTGGCAATCGTAAGTCCCGTTGCTTTCAAAAAATCGAGTTTATATCCTTTTTTTAATGCCGTTTCGGTTAAGGCATCGCGTTTTTGAGGGCTCCACCCGAGTTCAAATTTTTTGATTATATCGTCTCTGAAACCTCTTTCTTTAAAATAGCTTAATGCAATGTTTTTGCCTTCGGCTGTTTCGTGAAGTTGGGTTTTAAAGAAGTTTTTTGCAAATTCGGTAACAATAAAAAGACTGTCGCGAGTTTCATTTTCCTGTATTTTTTCTTCGGTAAGTTCTTCTTCAATAATTTCGATATTGTATTTTTTTGCCAGAATTTTAAGTGCTTCGGGAAATGACACTTTTTCGTGTTCCATTATAAATTTAGAAACATTACCGGCAGCCCCGCAACCGAAACATTTGTATATGCCTTTTGAAGGAGAAACTACGAAAGAAGGTGTTTTTTCATCGTGAAAAGGGCAATTGCCTTTGTAGTTTACACCTGCTCTTTTAAGATTTACATAGTCTTTTATAACATCGTAAATATCAGCGGCATCAAATATTTTATCTACGGTTTCTTTGGGTATCATTTCTCTTTTTCTGAGAAAACAAAGTTAAGAAAATTTGTAAGAGCAGCTTTATTATTTTTTCAGCAATTGAGGAATTTTTATAATATTTTTCAAAATAACCGTGTGCCAATTTCCGAGATTGTTTTTTTTCAGGGCTTTTGCATCTTCTTTCATTTTTTGAAGAATATTTTTGACATTTTTGTTGCTTTCTCCTCCTATTCGCATTTTTATCATTATTTCGGGCAGATAAGCTGTTGAAATTTTGAAATTTCCGAGAAATCGAAGAATAATGTCATAATCAGCGGCAATTCTGAAATCGGTATCAAACAAACCGTATTTTTCATAAATTTCTTTTTTTACAAAAAAAGTAGGGTGAGGAGGCATCCATCCCTTTTTTAGTTTTGAAAATGAAAATTCTCCGGATTTCCAATATCTGATAATTTTATCGGTATTTTCTTTTGAAACGTATTGCAAATCTCCGTAGATACTGTCGGTTTGTTTTTCTTTGAAAAGGTTTACTGCTTTCTCGATAATCGTATTATTTACAAAAATATCGTCGGCGTGTAAAAATGCGACTATATCTCCTGTCGAGTTTTTTATTCCTTTATTGAGGGCATCGTAAATTCCGTTGTCCGGTTCGCTGATGATTTTTGAAATTCGTCCGGATTTTTCCTTAATTATCGACAGTGTGTTATCGTTTGATTTTCCGTCAATTATAATATGTTCAATATTGTCGTAAGTTTGAGAAGCAACAGAATTTACCGCATCAGAAATTGTTGTTTCATTGTTGTATGTTGCCGTTATTATTGAAATTCTCATTCCGTAATTTCTCTTTTTCTTATTTTAATTGCCGGATTACCTTGGTAAATTGTATATGCTTCTAAATTTTTTGTTGCGACCGAATTTACGGCAAGTATTGAATGAGATTTGCATGTAACTCCCGGCGTTACAATACTTTTTGCACCAATCCAAACTCCTTCTTCCAAAATTATTTTTCCGGTAATTAAATCAAAAGTTGATTTTTTATAATCGTGATTTCCGCAAAGCAACATTGCTCCCTGCGAAATACTTACATTATCCTCTATCGTAACATTTTCGAGATTATCAATCCATACATTTTCGCCAATCCAAACAAAATTTCCTGTTTTTAAGTTCCAAGGATATTTTATGTTCACCGAGGGCTTAATTACAACGCCTTTTCCGATTTGTGCACCGAATAGTTTCAGTAAAAAAACTTTTAATGAAGAAACGGGGTTCCAAGGGTTTAAAAAAAACAACACATTAACAAAATACCAAATAGTTCTTTTAAAACTGCCGGCACCGGGTTTATACCAAGAATTATCGAATTTTGACAAATCGGTTTTTTTCATTATTCAAATAATTTTTTTGTTTGTAAAACGGCTTCTGAATTTTCGGAAAATTTTTTCGCAAATTTAAAAGCATTTTCCGACATTTTATCATATTCTTCTTGGTTCATATCAATACATTTTTGAATAACTTTCCGGAATTTTTCTTTATTATTCAGGTTTATGTCCCAGCCGATATTTTTTTCTTCAAGATTTCGCCAAGGAGTTTGATCGCTTATAATTACGGGGCAAGAAAAAGAAAATGCTTCAAAAATTGCGTGTCCGTAGTTTTCGTGTAAACTCGGGAGAATAAAAAAATGAGCACTCTTGTAAACATCTTGAATTTTATCGTGTCGTATATTTCCTTTGTATGAAACTATAATATTTTCAGGCAATTTATCTTTTTCTTTTTCACATAAAAGTTTGTATTCATTATTTTCAACAGGTCCGTATATGTCAAAAAAAATTGTTTTATTACTGTTTATATATTGAAATATTTTAATTGCAAACAGAATATTCTTTTTTTCGGAAATACGAGAAACAAATGCAAATCGTGTTTCTTCCATTTTCTTTTTTTCAATGAATTTCGATATTTTGTTCGGAATATTTTGAGCAATATTTATGTTTATACCTTTTCCGAATGTGTTTTTTATGTCTGATGCTTCGTCTTTCGTAGTTGCATGCCATTTTACACCTTTAAATAGTCTTAAAATTTTTGAAAAAACTAAAAAAACACGTTTTTTATTCCTTTTTATATTTAAAGCACCTTTGCCCAACATTCCTCGCGGAGCGATAATAATATTTTCGGGATATATCTTTTCCTTCGCCGCAAACAAAGGAAACAGAGTAAACTTCAAAGAAAACAAACTGTTAAAATAAATTTTATCGGGATTTATTTTATTTATCAGTTTCCCGTAAGTTTTTATATTTTGATTGTCGGCGGTCAGATATCTGATTTTGTAATTGTCTCGTATAATTTCTTTATTAAATTCAATTTCCGAATAAGAAATATTGTCCCCTAAATCTCTGTCGGAAGTTATAATGTAAAAATCAAAAAAACTATTTAACGTATCAACAATATTTGCCACGCTTCTGATAGGTCCTCCGGCTTTGTATCCGGGTAAAAACCAATCGATAAAAATTAATATTTTCTTTTTTTTCGACATTTGTCGCAATATTAGTAATTATTTTATAATTATTTCCGTTTTTTGCATATCGGGTTCTAATCTGAATTATAATTTTTTGAAAAAATTAACCTTTATAATATTTGTTATTTTACTGAATTTTGTCGGTTTAGGGCAGAATTTGAATAATTTTATCGAAAAAAATATTATTGTTTCGGGCGACAGTATAATGCTCGACACATTAAGCATTGTTCCGGAAAGTTTTACGATTTCATTCAATAATGCCCCCGTTTCTCAAAAAAATTATACTCTTATTGCTTCAAAATCTTTAATTATTTTTACTCCGGAAGCATTTCAAAGATATAAAAATAAAATCTGTAAAGTTTCTTATCGAATTTTTCCTTATAATTTTTCCGACCCGTTTTACCATAAGACATTAATTTCCGGAAATAATAAAATTCAAAGGCATTATATAAAAAAATATTCCGAAAATAATTCTTCCGGTTTAAGCAGTTTTTCCGGTTTAAAAAAATCCGGAAGTATTTCGAGGGGAATTACAATCGGGAACAATCAAAATGCAGCTTTAAATTCAGATTTTAATTTACAGTTATCGGGAAAAATAAGTCCGGATATTAAAATTCAGGCTAATATCAGCGACAGTAACATTCCCGTACAGGCTGACGGCAGTTCGCAAAATTTAAGAGAATTTGATAACGTTTTTATTCGTCTTATTACAAAAAAAAGTTTACTGGAAGCAGGAGATTTAAACATAAAACCTTCGGAAGGTTATTTTATGAAATTTGATAAAAAAGTGAAAGGTGCAAATTTTATGACTTCTTTTAATGCCGGAAAAAATTACAAAATACAAACACAATTCAACGCAGCAGTTTCCAAAGGAAGTTATAACAAAATGATTTTTAACGGAGCGGAAGGAAATCAGGGACCTTACCGGTTAACCGGAAAAAACGGGGAACTATATATTACTGTCTTGTCGGGAAGTGAAAAAATTTATATTGACGGAAAATTATTGGAAAGAGGTAACGAAAATGATTATATAATTGATTACAACTCCGGAGAATTAACATTTACCTCAAAAAGAATTATTACGAAAGACAGCCGAATTATTGCCGAATTTGAATATACTCAATTGAATTATGTTCGATTTACGGCAGGCAGCCGAATTTCAATAAAAACAGAAAAAACAAATTTCTTTTTAAACCTAATTTCGGAACAAGATGCAAAAAATAACAATTTGCAACAAAATTTAAGCGATGAACAAAAATTAATGTTTCATAATATAGGAGATGATATTCAAAATGCTTTTATAAATAATGTCGTATTTATTGATACTTTTAATAATAACGAAGTACTTTACAGAAAAACAGACACAATTACACAAGGTGCTGTATATCAAAATGTTTACGTTTACTCAACAAACCCTGACAATGCAAAATACCGAGTAAATTTTTCTTTTGTCGGAAATAACAAAGGAAATTATAAACGTATTCAAAATAGTGCAAACGGGAAAGTGTTTCAATGGACAGCACCCGAAAACGGCATACCGCAAGGCGATTACGAACCGATAAAATTACTCGTAAGCCCGAAAAAAAAGCAAATGACAAATGCCGGAGCATCCGGAAAACTTAACAAATCAACAAGCTATTATTTTGAAACAGCTTTAACAAATAACGATTTAAATACATTTTCCGATATTAATGATAATGATAACATCGGCTATGCATTCAGGGGCGGCGGCTTTAAAAATTTTCTGAAAAAAGATACTTCAAACGGCTATTTTACGATAAACACAAACTATCAATTTACGAATAAACATTTTGATGCTTTTGAACCTTACAGGTCTCCTGAATTTCAACGAGATTGGAACTTGCTTCCCGGCAAAAATTCGTTTGACGAACATTTTGCAGATGTAAAACTCACATATTTTAACCGAAATTTCGGAAAATCAGGATTTAATTCCGACCTATTGCTGCGAAATAATTTTCATTCGGGATATAAAAATGAAATGTTCGTAATTATAGATAAAAAAAACTTCTTAATTAACTTAAAAGCAAATCGTCTGACAACAAAAGATACGGCAAAAAAAACAGAATTTATAAGATATAAAGGGCAAATTGAAGGACGTTTGAAGGCATTTAAAACCGGAATTATAAATTCGGGAGAAAAAAATATTTTTACCTATATCGGAGATAACTCTCTGTCTGCCGGCTCGTTCCGATTTAATGAATTTGAAATTTATTTGAAAACTCCGGAAAATTCCAAGCAAAATCTTTCCGTAAGTTATGTGAACAGAGAAGATTTTTTACCTTTCGAAAATAATATATCTTATGCCTCAACGGCACATAATTTAAAATTTGCAGCCGGACTGCTTAATTTGAAACATCAAAAATTTAATGCCGTAATAAATTACAGAAAATTATATGTAAAAGACAGTATTTTAACGAATACACCCGCCGAAAACACTCTTTCGGGAAAAATTAATTATTCTTTTAATTTTTTTAAAGGAGCTGTTACAAGTTCGAGTTTTGCAGAACATACAAGCGGAAATGAAGCTGTTAAAGAATTTTCATATTTAGAAGTTCAAAGCGGACAGGGAATTTTTGCCTGGAAAGATTTTAACAATAACAACATTAAAGAGCTTAACGAATTTGTAAAAGCAAATTTTCCGGATGAAGCCGATTATATTCGTATTGCACTTCCGTCTTTAACTTACAAAACGGTTTATAACCAATCTGTTTATGAAGTATTTAATTTGGTGCCTCAACGAATTTGGCATTCTGAAAAAGGTTTTAAAAAAATCATTTCGTTGTTTTCAAATCGCTTTACGTATAAAATGAATCGCAAAATTAACAGCAGTACAAATTATTTCAGCTTTCATATTCCGGATTCGACACTGATTACACAAAATAAATCTTTAAAAAATCGATTTGCTGTTAATCTGTCAAAATATCAATTACACATTGCATGGACTTTTATTAATTCCGGAACAAAAAATTTGCTGATAAACGGAATCGATGTAAGAAAAAACATATTCCGTTCAATTGAATTTAATAAAACGATAAACAGTTTTATAATTGCAAATATTTTTAAATCGGGGAACAAAAAATATAAATCGGAATATTTTTCAGGTAATAATTTTTCAGTAAATTATACTGAAAACAATACTTCCGTAAATTTTAAGATTGATAAAAAAAATAATATTAAAGGAAAATTTATTTTTAAAAAGAAAAATAATTTGATAGGAGAGGAGAAATTAATTTCATCTGCCGCCGGTGGTGAATATCGCTTTTCAAGTGTTAATAAAGGCAGTTTTCAAGTAAATTTTGATTTTGTAAAAATAAATTATATCGGAAAAACTAATACGGCAGTTTCGTATGAAATACTTGAAGGTTTACTGCCCGGTAAAAACTTTTTATGGTCGGTTTTATGGTATAAAAAGTTAACGAAATATCTTCAATTTGAATTAAATTATTCCGGCAGAAAATCCGATACCGGTAAAATCATCCATACCGGAGGAATGAGTATCCGTGCTTTTTTCTGATTTCAATTTTTGCATTTCCTGAGAGCCCTTATTTAGTTAGTGATTCATAATATACCATTGCATCGTATAACGGAAATAAATGCAATGATTTATCTTAAATTGTTAAAGTGAGAAATAATAAAAGTGTTGCTGATACTATTTTTAGTATAGAAGATAAAGATTTCAGTAAAAATTTTCAAATGTATTTAATTAACCTCGGGAAAGAGCAGAAAGCATTAAAAGAAAAATAATTTATTCGTATTATCTCCGGACGTGACGGATTTTAATATTCGGTACGTTTTGTAATAACCGAAATCACAACTTAAAAACCAACTTATTATTAAAA
>JAJRUH010000072.1 GCA_024277895.1 Bacteroidota bacterium
CCGGGAAGTTTGTTTTTGAAAACTTGCCTGACGGCATCTATTATATACATCCGGAGATTCCCGGCATGAAAACTTCCGATTTTAAAATTGAAATAAAACAAGAAACCTGCAGTTATGAACATGCAGATTTTTTTGTAAAGAATAAACAAATAAAAGTCGATAAACAAACACAAGATATTATCCCTGTTATTTCAAATAATTGTCTGAAAGTTTTTTTGAAAGAAGATTGTAAATATCCGATAGTTTGTGAGTTGATTGATTTGTCGGGCAGATCTGTTACAAAGAAAATTTATTATTCAGATGAAATTTTATTAAATACATCCGGATTAGCGGCAAATATTTATATCTTAAAAATTAAAACCTATGATAATTCTCCGATTAAAACAACAAAAGTTTTTATCAGAAATTATTAATATATTAATCATAAAACATTAACAATGAAAAAGTTCCTTTTATTCAGTCTGTTTGCAATTTTTACGATTGTTTATTCTGAAGCACAAAATTTGGTAGATATAAGTAATACTTCAGATTGTGAGCATGCATATGATATTTCCAGATTTCATATTTTCGGTCCTACTACACCGCCGGCAGAAACAGGTACAAAATCCTTGGATTTCACTTTGGTAAAACACCCGACTTGGTATAAATTTACAATTCAAAAAAACGGTATATTATTATTCGATATTATTCCTTTAAACTCTAAAGATAATTATGATTTTATGCTTTTTAGGGATGAACCTAATTTCTGTGCAAAATATAAAGCAGGAGAAATTAAACCGATTCGATCAAATTTTAATCCTCCGGCAAACAAAAAAGGAATTACCGGTTTATCATATACAGGTGATGAATCTGATTACGAAGAAGGAGTTCCGGTAAAAGCTGGAGATGTTTTTTATTTGGCTTTGAATAATATGTATCGAAACGGAAAAGGACATACTGTATTATTTAAAGAACTGAAAACAATTAAAATAACCGGTAAAATAACAGATGTAAAAAACGGAAAACTGTTAAAAGCTGAAATTCGTTGGAGAAATCTGAGAAATAATAATTTATATGTTTCTTCTCAAACCGAAAAAAAAGGTTCCTATGAAATGGAAATTTTATTAAATACTCAGGAAAACTCTTTTCCGAAATATGAATTATGTGTATATGCCGATAAATATTTCCCCGAATTTAAAGTATTTTCTACAGAAGAAGCAAATAAATTAAACGGACAAGAAATTAATTTTGCATTAAATAAAGTAAAAAAAGGTTTGAATAACAAAACGCTCGGTGTCATTTATTTTCAGGCAAATGATGTTAACATTGTTCCTAAATCAAATTATGTAAAAAAGAAACTGTTGAAATTTATGAAATTAGATCCGAAAGCAAAAATTAGTTTGGAAGGACATACAAACGGATTGTTTCCGAGTACTGATGTTGATTTTAAATTATCAACCGACCGAGCCGAAGTTATTAAAAAATATTTAGTTGATAACGGAATAGATGCTTCCAGAATTGAAACCGAAGGTATGGGAAGTAAAAACGAAATTTATCCTATTCCGGAAACCGAGGAAGAAGAAGGATTTAACCGAAGAGTTGAAATTAACGTAAAGGATTTTTAAAAAATTATATAAAAAAACAGAAGGCAGGAATTTTTCCTGCCTTTTTTATTACCTAAAATACTAAAAACGCATTGTTTTTGTTTATATAATATAGGGCTTGCTGAAAAGTTCAGGTGTGCGTCTATTTTGGATTTTGTGAGATGTAGATGTATATAAATACTTCAAATTGAACAAAATACAAAAGAGATGTGCAACTGAGCAGCAAAAATTTGGTAGTTTTATCAAAATAAGTGCAAGGGTTTCAAGATATTTCATTCAAAAATCTTGCACTTTATCACAAAAATACAAGTATAAAGTGTTGAATTACAATATATTTAGCGTTTTTCAGCAAGCCCTAATATAAACCTAAACAATGAAAAAACAACTTCTTTTATCAGTACTTCTGTTTTTCAGCCTGTTTGTTTTCGGTCAAAAAAATGATTCCGTACCGATTGTAAATACGGCATTTAACCCTGAAGAATACTTAAAGTATAAAATAAAATACGGTATTATTAACGGCGGATATGCCGAAATGAAAATTGAACTCGAACAAATAGGTTCCGATTGGTATTATCATGTAAAAGCAATTGCACGGACTTCAGGTTTAGTCGGAAAATTTGCCCGAGTCAGCGATCGTTATGAAAGCAGAATAAACTTGTATAACGGTTTGCCCCTGCAATCAATCAGAGATATTAACGAAAATAATTATCAACGATATAATGAAGTTATTTTCGTTCGTGATGAAAACAAAGTTATAAGTTTAAAATCCGGAGATCATAAAGTGCCGCCCGGGACTTTAGATGTGCTTTCGGCATTTTATTATGCCCGAAGAATGATTTTTAAAAATAAACTGAAAAAAAATCAGATTATTAATTTAACAACGTATTTTGACGAACAACTTTATACCGTTAAAGTTAAATATAAAAAAACAGAAAAGATAAGAACCAAATTCGGAAAAATAAAATGTTTAAAATTTATTCCGGTAATTGACGATAAAAGTACAATAAAAAAGGAAGATGATATGCAGGTTTGGTTTTCCGACGACGGAAACTTTATTCCCGTAAAAATAAGATTAAAAGTTGGTTTCAGTACCGTTAAATGTGATATTATTCAAACTAAAGGATTAAAATATCCGCTCGGAAAACCGTTTATCCACTGATTTTTTTCAGAATCATTAAAACGACATCTTTATTATTATAACTTTTGAGTTCTAATCCGTTGTCAGTAAACTTATTTATTCGGAATTTAATATTTTTTTTGTCGGTTAAAATTGTTTTTCCGTCATCGGAAAAATGCCAAGTTCCTTTTGTTATTTTTTTTGCCAAGGACAGTTCATACGTTTTATTTTCGTTAAACTGAATGTAAGAACCTTCCAATAATCCTTTCAGTATATTTGCGGATGTGTTGCCGGCTTGCTCTTCACTGCTCGATTTCAGCATTTCAACGGCATATTTACCGACAAGTTCTTTTTCGAGTTTTTTGGTTATTGAACAAGAACTGATTAATAATATAAAAAAGGTTGCGAGTGCTGTATATGTAAGTTTCATTTTTATTGTTTTGTTAAAATAATACTTTAAAATTGTAATTACCGAATTTAATTTTTAATCACTTTTTATACAAAAATAATAAATATTTGCACAATCAGCTTCAAAATTGTAATTTTAACAATAATTTATAAAACTTAAAACATGGCTTGGAAATTTTTTCAAAAAAGTAAAGAACGACTTCATAATCCGCAAACTAAAGGATCATCGGAACTCGAATTTAAAATTAATAATGCACTCAAAAATGCCGAAAACGATAAAATCGCTTCTGTTAAAGAAATTGAACAGATAAAAAGTTGGGCGGCAGAAGCAATTGTTGAAACATATTCCGAAGTTTTTCCTAACGGAAATTTAACTTATTACAGAGAAAAATATAAAGAAGATGCTCTTGAAAAATATGAGCAGATAAAAACGGATAACTCCGAAAAAATAGGTGCGGAAAAATCGGAGAAGTGCGATAAAATTGTGAGTGCTTATATGACGCAAATTAAATTACGCGAATCTAAATTACAACTTTATGATAAATTAGTCGCAAAATACCAAGAAGTAAAGGATAAACTCGAAGAAGCAAAAAAAACGCAGTTGCAGGAAGACAAAATTCATAAGCATGAAGATCGAATTAAGGAGTTGGATAATGTTGATGATGAATATGTTAATGCGTCAACAGATACAGCAAAATTTGAAGAACTTGAAAAAGAATTTGAATTAAAAAGCGAATATGCCAATCAATTAAATATTTTAAATGAAAAATATAAAGACAAAGAAAACGTTGAAGATTATACTGCGTCTTTGGCTTTTAAAGACGAAATTGATAAAATGATTGATGACATTGATTAAGTATTTATACCGAATTAATTTTTTTAAAGGAGCAATTATATTGTTCCTTTTTTTACATGTATGTTTATTCGGTTTCGGTCAAAAATACACGCTGAAAATAAATTCAGTTTCAACTGAGTTACAAGAAAAAATAATTAAAAAAGCACGAGGTAAAACGTTCTCGGATTCTGCTTTGATATATAAATATTTGCAAAAAATAAGAAACGAACTTTTTTCGGAAGGCTATATAGCGGCATCTTTCGATTCTGTTAAATTTGATACGAGTTCGGTTACGGCTTATCTGTTTCCCGGGAAAAAATATCATATTAATCAGCTTTTAATTACCGATATTTATCCTGTATTACGAAGAAAGTATCATATAAATAATTCAGCTGCCGGGACAAAAGGTTTTGTTAATCCTGCCGATTTACTGAATTTGTATGATGATATTATCAAAGAATACGAAAATGTCGGTTTCCCTTTTGCAACGCTTATTCCTAAAGATGTTGAAATTCAAAATAATGAAATAAAACTCAACTTGCAGTTACAGAAAAATAAACTAATTCGGTTTCATAAAATAGTAATTAAAGGGAATGCAAAGATTTCTCCGATATTTTTAAGCCGTTATTTGTCAGTATATGAGGGAGATGTGTATAATGAGGAATTAATTAATTCCGCAAGTTCAAAAATTGAAGCATTGCCTTTTTTATCTGTAATACGCTCACCGGAAGTTGATTTTTTTAACGATAAAGCCGATTTATATTTATATTTGAAAAATAAAAAAGCAAACTTGTTTAACGGACTTATCGGATTTTTGCCCGACAAAAATAATGACAACAAGTTATCCTTTACCGGAAATATTGATTTGAAATTATTAAATAATTTCGGAAAGGGAGAAACGATTTTTTTATCTTGGTCTCGAACGGCTGCTTTATCTCAAAAATTGAATGTGGGATTTACTGTTCCGTATATTTTTAAAAGTCCGTTTTTAATTCATTCACAGTTTAAATCAGACAAAAGAGATACGAGTTTTTTGAAAATATCCGGTAAATTAGGTGTCGATTTCAGTTTTAAAAATAATGACTTAATTACTGCATACGTTCGGCAAAAACAATCATTATTGCTGTCTGAACAAAATATTGACACAAGTATTTTTAAAAATACAAAGGTTTTGTTATTCGGGTTATCCTATAAAAGTCAGAAATATGATTATTTTCCGAATCCTTCGCGAGCATATCTTTTTGATGTCGGATTTGCCGGCGGAAACAGGACAGTAAGTTCTGAAAAAAAACCTTATTATGAAACAAATATTCGGGCAGAATATTACATTCCGTTGTATCGTCGTTTTGTTTTAAAATTAACTTCTGATTCTCGCTACGCTTTTCCGTACGAAAGATTATATGAAAACGAACTGTTTGAGTTGGGCGGATTTAAGACTTTAAAAGGTTTTAGTGAAAACAGGTTCAGGACTTCGGCATATTCTGTATTTAATTTGGAACCGAGGTTTTTGTATGAAGCAAATTCTAATGTTTTTGTATTTTTTAATACGGCAATTATTCGGGATAATTCTGTTCCTGTCGGATATATATTGCCTTACGGATTCGGTGCAGGTACAAATTTAAGTACAAAAGCCGGTATTTTTTCTGTTTCGTATGCCTTCGGAACTTTAGCCGGAAATAGTTTGCAATTTTCCGATTCTGAAATTCATATCGGTTATATAAATCGGTTTTAAATTAGGGCTTGCTGAAAATCTCACAGGTGCGTCTATTTTGGATTTTGTGAGATGTAGATGTATATAAATACTTCAAATTGAACAAAATACAAAA
>JAJRUH010000073.1 GCA_024277895.1 Bacteroidota bacterium
ACCGTATGCTTTTCCTTCGTCGTATTCTATTTTTGCCTTTTGAGTTCCGGTTTTATAATATTCAAAATAAGTACCTGTCAATTCATCGTTTTCAAAAACTGCCTCCGCTTTTTTTATATTATCTTCGGTATCATAATAGAAATAAGCATCACCGGATAGTATTCCGTTATCGTAATTTACGGAACTTTTAATATTACCGCTTTTATAATAGGTTTTCCATAATCCGGTAATTTCACCATTATTAATTAAACCTTCAAATTTGACTTTGCCGTTATCGTAAAATTCCTGATACAAAGTGTCAATTTCTTTCAATGATTGCGGAAGTTTTATTTTAAAAAGTTTTAATTCAACTTCATCGCGAAACATATTTTCAGTTATTTTTTGTTCCATTTGCTCTAATTCGTCAGTTTTAACAGCATCGGGATTGTGTTTGGCAAGAAGTAAAGTTTTAAACATATCATCTCCTTCGGATGATAACTGAAATCCTATTTTTTCAAAACTTAAAATAAATTCTTTATTTTCTTTTATATTCTTTCTTTCAACAGGATTGCTGTAATAATAGAGATTTTGATATATCTGAGGCGTTCTGATAAATAATGTAATATTTGCTTTGTTGTTAAATTCATCTTTAAAGTTGACAAATCCCTCATCTCTGTTTAAAGTGTTTCCGATTATGTATGAATCAATTACACTCTTTAAAGTTTCTAATGAATTACTGAATACAACATTATTTTCAATAAATGTAAAATAGGGTTTTTCAATATCTTTAAACATTTTACCGAGAAAGAGTTTAAAAAATCCGTTAATCTCCAATGATTGAATATTAAAATTTTTATAATTTTCAGGTTTAAATTTTAAAGGTGTTCTGCGTTTAACTTTTAACATAATTCGATTCAAACCGGCTTTTGCGTTATCAATATCATTTGCAGGAATAACAATAACTACATCTTCGGGTCTGGTTTTTTTCCCGGGTCTTAATTTAACAACGGCAATTTCCTCTCCTATCCAGCTAAAGAAGTCATTATGAAGACTAATATCAAGCAAACGTTCAATTTTTGATATATTATTATTAATATCTTCCATATCTTCTTCATTTCCTTCTTCATATTGCTTTGTAAGATTGTCATAAAAATTATAGAAATTTTTAAAGCTCATAGAGAAATACATAGCGGTTTGTTTCGGCATTATTTCCCAAGCACTTATTTTTCCGGGTTCTATATTTGCTAATGCTTTTACATAAGAACCGACAGAATCAACAGAAGTATATCCGTCAAAACTTAACATTTCGTCTCTTAAATCAATATTAAAAGCTGTATAAGCCAATGAATTAGAAAGCATATTAATTATCTCGGAATCTTCGGTAAGGAATGTTAAACTAAAATCGTCAAATTTTGCATAATTAATATACATTCTAAAAAGTTCTTCACCGTAGAGCTTATCGGTAACTTTTATAAAATTTTTGTTTTGTGACCAAAAGTTATCATTTTTTTGATCTATTGATTTTTCGATTAAAGAACCCGTAAAAGTAACCACAAGTTGATTCCCGCTGATTGTTAAATAAATAACATCGGAAGGATTTTCTTCATCGGTCAATTCATAAATTGTTTCATCTTTATATTTTCTGTTTTTAACCTTATAGCCTTCCGCTTCTTTTAATAAACTATTTAAACCAAATTTTTTTATTTGTGCCAAATTTTGTAAATCAACAACAAATAAAAAATCCCAATCTCGAGCCGAAGTCATATTCAATGACATAATCAGACTGCGTTTTTTTAACAACAGATTAGCAAGTTTATTATCTTTCAAATATTCATTCAGCATATCAAAATCTTCGTTCAAATCGTTAAAATACGGATTTTTGAGAAGATAATTCCATACTTTACTGCTGCTTATTTCAGTCCAGGCATCTGCAATATTCTCAGTTTCAATAACAATAATCGCATCATTCGGAACCATAGTCATTGATTTTTTCATTTCAACGGGAGAAATGAATTTAATATATACCCAAAAACCGCCGACTCCGATAATAATAATCAGAAATAAAACTTTCAGAAACTTTTTCATTGTTTAAAATTTAATGTTTTCAAAGATAATAATATTCAAAATAATTTAATTTATTTTTTTTCAATATTTTCAACAATTTTATACCCGAAAGGTGTAAGTGCCAAGCCGGCTAACTTTAAATGTTGTGAAGCAAAAGGAATTCCGATAATTGTTATTGCAAAAATTAAGGCAAGTACGGCATGGGTTAAGGCTAAGGATAATCCGCCCGTCAACAACCAAATAATATTAAAAATTACAGACAAACAACCGGATTGTTTTTCTTTAGGAACAGCTTTGTATCCGAAAGGCAACAAGGCAAAGCTTCCTATTTTAAATAACTGCAAGCCAAACGGTATTCCGATAACAGTAATCAAAAGGACAATTCCGCTTAAAAAATATGCCAAGGCTATAATCAGTCCGCCGAAAATTAACCACAAAATATTCCCGAGTGTGTTCATTTATCAAGTTATTTTATAAAATAAATCTTATATACAAAAAATAAAGGCCGAAAACCGTTAAGAAAAACAGACCTGTCCAACTTAAACCAATTAAAAACTTACTCGGTTTTGCTTCATCGGGCACATTATTTAATTTTATTACTTTTAAATTCAGCCAACCCAAAACAGGAGCAGTTAAAAAAGCAATAATTGTTGCAATATCAACCATTTGTTTCATATTTCCCAAAAAGAAAAGAAAAATAATAACTGTTCCGGCAGTTACAATAATCAGTGCCGCAAGCTGTATTTTGCCGGTATTATTCTCTTTATTTAGTCTCGGAACGATAATTTTTGTTGTCGGTTCCAAAACTCGCGGATAGGCATCTAAACAGGTTATTGTGGTACTGACCATAGTTGCTAATGCAGCAATTGCAATAATATAATATGCCCAAGGTCCGATACTTTTTGTAAATAAACTGATTAATTGTCCGGCAAATGCAACACCGCTGTTTGAAAATGTCTCACCGGAACCGTACATTACCAAAGCCCCGAGAGATAAGAAAAAAAGAGATAATATTGCTGTTCCGAAATAACCTATTTTAAAATCCAACAAGGATTCTTTTAGTGTAGGAGCATAACCGGTATCTTTCTTTTTTGCAATAGTCCATACCGAATGCCAAACCGAAACATCAATTGCCGTAGGCATCCAACCAACGAGTGCAAGTAAAAAACCTATATCAATTACCCAATCAAACTTATGAGTAAACTCCGGATTAGGATGATAACCGGATGAAAATGCAAAAATTACAGCTATTATTGTTGATATTGCCAGCAGAACAATAATAATTTTTACAAATTTATCAATAAACGAATATTTTCCGATAACAACGATAAGTGCTAACACTAAAAGAATTATGATTGCCCAATAATTTATCGGAAAACTGCTGTGAAAAACATTTGCAAAAATACCGGCTGTTACAACTGTTACGGCAGACATTAAAAAAAACATTGTAAAAACCGTAATAACGGCATAAATCCAAACTGCCCATTTCCCGAGTCTTCGGTATCCGTCTATTAAAGTTTCTCCGGTTGAAGCTGCATAGCGAGGTGCAAATTCAAAAAAAGGATACTTTAACACATTAGCGAAAATTATTACCCAAATCAACGCAAACCCAAATCCTGCTCCGGCACGTGTTGATTGGACAATATGTGAAACGCCTATGGCGGCTCCCGCCCACAATAAACCGGGACCTATTGCTTTTAAAAAATTTCTTTTCACCATTTTTGAAGGTTTTAAAACTCAAAAATATAAAAAAGGAACAATATTATTAAAGAAATAAAAACTAATTTGAAAAATACATTACATTGCTGTCAAATCTCGGATTTACTACATTATTATATATAGAACCGAAAGTATAGGATAATCCGGCAGACATAAAATAATTAAAATTTGTGGCAACTTGTTGTTGACGCAGTAAAATATCTTCATAAGAAGCACCTTCCTTCCTTAAACTTAATTGATTTCTTAAAAAAGAACCGCCGCCGGATAATCTGAATGATAATCCTTTAATAATTCTGATATTCAGAGAGGTATATAAATTTACATCATATTTTGTTAAATCATGCCAATAATCTGACCCGCTTAATGAAGTATTTATGCTGCCCCATTTTTTATTTATTTTAAAAGCAAGTGCTAATTGACTCTGTAATAAATTTTCTGTTAATTTATCATATATAGTTGTATCTGTATAATTATTGTATATATAACCGGATTCAAGTCGGATTGTAAATTGTTTTACGGAAGATTCTTTATACGGAAATATATTATATTCTATTGCCGGCATTAATCTCAAATTCAAATTAAAATTACTATAAGTTGAAATGCCGGAATTTATATTTATTCCTGCCGACCAACGTTCATTTAAACTTTTTACTATAAGTGCACTTCCCTTATATGATCGATTTATACTGATAATTTTTGTCGAATCATCAATTTTATATACCGACTGTGCGAAACTGTTTCTCAAACGATAAATCTGTTTTATTTCGGGCGTTACTCGCTTAACCTGTATATTCGACCATAAATTAAAACTACTGTAGCTGCTTTCTCCGTTCATCCATGTATTTGATGAAAGACTAAAAACCCAACTGTTCCATTTATCTTTCACTATTTCTTTATTTTTCCCTTCCGTATTATCATAATTAACAGTTAATTTGTCAATAAGTTTTGTATGTGAAACATACGGCATTAATCCTATTTTTAAATAATGTACTTGCTTATCACGAATTTCATCACGTGTATTATCTGCTTGGCTGACGAATTTGAGTGTGTCGTTTTTACCGGTAAATTCCTTTTCTCCTATAAAAATAAAAGAATATTCTCTGCCGCCGTTTCCGGCAACTTGCCTCGTAAACAAAATATGAACCTGAGCTTCTTTTGTATCTCGCACATAATTAACAAAATCAATTTTTCTTTTAATAAATTCCTCATCGCAGATTTGACAATCTATAAAAACTTTTACCGCCGAATTTCGAATGTTTGTACTGTCGTTTTGTCCGTAACTTTTTAAAAAAAACGCTAAGGGCAGAATCAAAAAAAATAAATGTAATCGGTAAGACTTCATATCAAACAATTTAAACAAACAAACCATTTCAATAAACGAAACATCATTTAAACTGCAAAAATTAAAATAAATTATGTAATTCGGGAAAATAGTTGTAACTTTCTCACAAATAATTCGTTAATCTTTATTACAACATTCCGAATTATGAAAAAAAATATCTTATACATCTTCTTTTTAATCATTCTTCCGATTTCTTTCGGCAGTTCTGAAAACACAGGATGTTCGGGTATTAAGCAACCAAACAATCAGGAACAAACAGATAATCCAACTCAAGCCGGTAATTCTTCAGACAATAAAACGGCGGTCAATTCACAAAAATAGTTTTCTTAAAACTTAAAATATTTCACTTTCATAATTTTATGGAAATTAAATTATTTCCGTATCTTTACAAAGAAGATTTATTTCATTTTTTTTACAATCAAATCTGCAAACTTATGAAAACCGAAATCACATCTTTTACATTATTTTTATTTATTGCTTTCTTTTCTCTTAACCTAAATGCCCAAAAAATGACATTTTATAAAACTCAATGGCAAAAAATTGATTCTCTCGAAAAAAAAGGACTTCCGAAATCAGCACTTCAAGTTGTTGATGAAATATACGAAAAAGCAAAAACGGAAAATAACTCGCAACAAGTTATTAAATCTTTCATTTTCAAATTAAAATACAAAAATCAAA
>JAJRUH010000074.1 GCA_024277895.1 Bacteroidota bacterium
AACGACATTGTTTTATCGATGGTGTGAGCATTGTGTGATGAGATGTACTGCCTGAATATTTCCTCTTTGTTCGACTTTTGAGAACAGGAAATTAAAAGCAGCAATCCGACTGCAAATAAAACTTTCTTTATCATAATTAAATTCTCCTAATCAAGTCAAATTAATATGAGTTCAAATATAAACAAATTGATATCGAATATATGTTACATTATTCAGGGTGGAAATAGAATATTATCAGAGTAGTCCGAATTGTTTTAAATGATGTGTGAAATGTTTTTGATGAAAAACATCCCATTCTTTCTTATTCAGCTTTCCGAAAGTAACGTTTACCGGGGTAGCATCGGGATTATCAGAAAAGAATTTTTCGTAATCATCTGTTTCCCTTTTTAATTTTTCCTGCGCCTGGTTAAGACTATTAAATTTTAACGGCTGTAAGTCTTCGCCTATTACAGGGTTAACATAAAGTTTGGGCATCGGTCTTTCGCTCATCAAAAACTTTTTAAGAAAGGGAAGCTTTAACGGCGGGTTTATACATTTAAGTGTAAGCTTTCCGTTACTCATTTTAACAGATAGTATCAAATGTTCTACCATATGCTGCGGTGTCATTTTACCCCAAAGAGGTTTTTGGTCTTCTTCTAATTTTAATATTTCATTAAAAAAGTTTTGTAGCATAAATGTGCTTCGATTGAATAATAATGAAATTTGGATTGCCTGAATATACGGAAATGAATTAACAGGGTTCAGATAAAATTACGGCTGTAAAAAGAACGGGATAATAAATTACTTTAACAATCGCTGACAAATTCCGTTTCCATTATAAAAAGAGCATAAATATAAAACGATTATCCTTGAATTCCGTGTGCAGCTTTTTTAAGGAGTACTGACTGCCAGAGCAATTACAAGTGCAGCTAATGCAATTAACACTGCCAACAGAAAAACCCAACGGGCAGCCCGGAGATTTCTTCGTGGTATCGTCACTTCCATGTCAGTATTTGCTTTTACGTAAATGTAAACGAATGTATCCCACATACCTGCTTTGATAAGGTTTTTTTCACGCAGCGGAAATTTTAATAATGGTTTGCGAAAGAAGAGAGTAAAAGCTGAAACCTCAACTTCACCGGTCAAACGATCGGAACCGGTGGTTCGTGCCTGAAACTCGTACTCAACCGGTACGCTGCCGAACCTGCTGCTAAAAATTTTTATTCTTTCACCCGCATTAATACGTATGCTCTTTATCATCATTTAACTCCAATTTAATTAATCATTACTGAGTTAACATCATTTCAACGTTGTTTAGAATAAAAAATATATCAAGCCGCTGCTTAAAATTATTTGAACCAGAAATATCAGGCTTCCTATAACAAGCGCGCTTTTACCGTCTTTTATAATACTGCTGAAAGTAATCTTTAAACCGATACCCGCCATTGCAATTATTAGTGCATAATGACTTAACATGCCAATCATATCCAAATATTCTTTAGGCAGTAAATTAAAAGTTGCAGTCAGTGAAAACAAAATAAAACCAATAATAAAAAGAGGAACCTGCTGAGCTTTTGCTTTTTGATTTTTGTTTGACGATGATTTTGAAAAATAGAAGATAAGTAAAAACAGCAAGGGAGTTAACATTAAGATGCGTCCCATTTTAACAACGGTTGCACTTTGCCCTGATATTTCACCGATAGAAAATCCGCCTGCTACTACTTGTCCGACTGCCTGTAGCGTATTGCCTATTAAAATACCGGAATTGATTTCGGAAAGATTTAAAACGAATGCAGCTATAAACGGCAGTAGAAATATTCCGATTGTGCCGAGAAAATTTACGATTACAATCGATAGCCCTACTTCTTCTTCGTTTGCTTTAACTATTTTTTGCGATGCGGCAATAGCGCTGCTTCCGCATACTCCGTTTCCGATACCCAGCAGCAATGCAAACTTTATGTCGAACTTAAATAACTTTGCAAGGATTAGTGCGGCTAAAATTGTAGTAACAATAGCCGTAACAATAAGCAAAATAGTCTTGATACCTAATTCCTGCAGGATTGTAAAATTAAGGTTTACACCCATAAGCGCAATTGCAAACGATAATATATGCTTTTCACTGAATGTTATTCCTTTATTGAATTTTTCATTCAACTTAATGCTGTTAGAAAGAATAATGCCCAGTATTATAGCAATTGCTACAGAACCGATTGGGATATAATTTGATAAGAAGGAAGCCGCAAAGGCAACAACAACACACAACAATAAACCGTAGAACAATTATTTTATCCTTTAATTATAGCTTCTGAAATTATTGATTAAAGATGAATTGTTAATTATGAAAATCAGGAACAGCAATTTACTTCAAAATTATTTTTAAGTAAAATGATTGAAAACCGAAATGCATTTGTTATTTACTGCCGGACACTTTCGTTTAAAACAGTTAAAACTTCTTTTGCCTGTTCTAAATGCCGCTGCTCGTGTGTTACAATTATATCGAATGCGGTTTCCAGTTTATATACAATGAATCTCTTTGCAGGAGATGAAATTACGGTGCCTGCACGCAGTAAATCTTCCGAGTCACCGATAAGTTTTTTGAGTTTTGACTGATGTGCAATAAATTTTTTGGGTATGTCTGCCGGAATTTCACTCTCCGGCGGATTCCAGATAGAGAACGTTTTTAGCTTTTTTCTTCTGCCGGGATTAACAGCTTTTAATAAAGTCTTACCCCAAAAGTTCACTATGAATCCGGCTTTGGCAAAAACAGGAAGTTTGTAATTGCCGTTTCGTAATTGTTCCACTACACGAAAGTATGATTCATTAATGATTATCAGATGCTCGATGTTTTGAGCAATGCTCCAAGTCTGCTCATCGGGTTTTCGGTTTAATTGTTCTTTGCTTAGCCCGGAAAAATTATTTTTAAATTCATCGGTTATGCTGTCAATTTTATTTATCAGGTTATCAATCATAAAATTCACTTATAAAAATATTACTTTAAAAAAATCATTTTGCGCGATAAAGAAAAACTGCCTTTTGATGAAGCCGTTTTCAGACTGTAGATATAAACGCCGCTCAAAACTTTCCTCCCTTTATCATTTCTGCCGTTCCATTGAATTGTATAATTTCCCGCTGCCTGCCTTCGATTGATGAGATTACGAATTTTCTCGCCGGCAATATCATAAATTATTAGTTGCACATTACCTGTTTCTGCAAGCCGGTAACT
>JAJRUH010000075.1 GCA_024277895.1 Bacteroidota bacterium
AAAAATGGGATGGGCAATTAAGAAAAATCAGCCCTTATTACGACAAAAAATACTCGAATTTTTTGAATATGCCCGCAAAAACGGAATTTTTGACGAATATTTTAAACATCAGGCAGGGATGACTATGCAATCGGCTCAGAACTATCTCACTGTACTGCACGAAACTTACCAAGAAGGTTATTTTCCTTTTGTTTTTTACGGTAAAGACAAAGGTCTGCCTCAAGAAGATGTTCTGTCAATATTTCAGGATAAAGAAGGCTATATGTGGTTTGGCACATACTCGGGTGTAGTAAAATATAACGGCCGAAAAATGAAATTATACAATAAAGAAACCGGTTTGGCGGGGAATTCGGTTTTTGCAGCAGTCCAAGATAAAAACGGAAAAATATATTTTGCGGGATTAGACGGAATTTCAATATTAGATAAAAAAACAGAGAAAATTACAACAAAATTTAAAGGAATTCCTTTTAAAGGAATATTTATTGATGATAATACTGTTTATTTTTACGGAGATTTCGGATTATATAAAATTGATAAAAACGGAAATGAAGTAAGTTTAAATAAAAAATATCAAAATTTGCCGGAAAGAATAAATTCAATCTCAAAAAATCCGAAAACAAATCAATTTATTATTGCATCAGGAAACGGTATTTATCTTTTTAAAGCCGGAACAGTAAAAAAAATATCAAACGAATTCTGCTTAACAGCATTTTTTGATGTTGACGGAAATGCCTGGATTTCAAACGAATCAGGCATATATTATACAGACAGTATCAATAACGGCATCAGTAAATCCGATAACATTAATGATTTAGTAAATATTCATGATACTCCGATTAATAAAATTAAAGAAACAAAAGACGGATCAATTTGGTTATTATCAGATTTTAAAATATACCAAATTCTTACACTAAAACAAAAACCCATTGTTTATGACAGCAAAATCGGTTTAATGAATCATAAAATACTCTCATTTATAACCGATAATGAAGGAAACCTTTGGTTCGGATTTTCCGGAGGTATTCAAAAATTAACAAATAAAAGTCTGCGTAATCTGTATCCCGAAAATTTAAACAGTACGGTAAATTCCGTATTTAAAGACAAATCAGGAAGAGTATGGATAGGTATGAGCTCCGGTATTCATTATATCAAAGGAAATCTCACAAATTTTACCGATAAGTTGAAATTTAAAAATAATTCGTTTGTTATAGGTCAAACAAAAAATAAGAATATAGTAATTGCAGATAATAAAAACATATATTATATTGACCAAAAATCACTTAAAATAATCAAATCTAAGAAATTTAAAAATCCTTTATTTCATTTAAATGATATTTTTATTTCATCTGACAACAAAATTTTTCTCCTTACCGGAAGTGCAGGTATTGTTTATTATCTAAAAAATTTTAATTCGGACTTAGTACATATTGAAAATGAAAATACAACACTTCTGACACAACTTACCGAATATAATCATCAAATTATCGGTGCAAATAATACCGGTTTGGTAGTGTTTGATTCAATAACTTTTAAACCTCTGAAACAATTAAATTATCATACTTGGGCTTTACGATTAGATTCAATAAAGAAAAAAAATACAGAAACATATACCAAATTTATTTGGATAGGTACACAAAACGGCTTAGCAAAATATATGAATGATTCTTTAAGTTTTATAACTGATAATATCCTGTCAGGAACTTTGGTAACGGCAGTTGAACATGCCGAAAACCCTGATATGATGTGGATAGGTACGGATAAAGGCGTTAAATATTACAATAAAAAAACAAATCAAATTGAATTTACAATTGATTCCAAAGACGGATTATCGGGAAATGAAATCTCAGTTGACGGACTGTATCTTGATCCCTCAAATATCTTATGGATAGGGACTTATCACGGAATTGCCACTTTTGACCTAAAAAAGAAAAGAACAGAAAAAACAACTCCCGTTTGCAGAATAGAATCAATAACAATTAACGGAAAGGGTTACATAAAAATGCCCGATAAATTAAAATCAAATCAAAATAATATCAGTTTTGAGATTTCAGGTCTTTCTTTTAAAGATGAAAATTCCGTAGAATACGAATATTATCTGCAAGGACTTGAGAATGAATATGCATCATCGAAAGGAGAAAAAAATATTGCAATATTCCCTTATTTACCGCCCGGCAAATACAGTTTTAAATACAGAGCTAAAGGAAAGGACGGAATTTGGAGTTATTATCAAAGTATTAATTTTGAAATCAGAAAACCTTTTTGGCTGGAATGGTGGTTTATTATTCCTCTTATTTTGACGATACTTTTCGGTTTTTGGTTAATTTCAAAATGGCGAATGCGTATTCTGCAAAAGAAAAATGAGAAGTTAGAAAAATTAGTGGAAGTAAGAACACAAGAAATTACAGAAAAAAATACCGAACTGGAAGCACAAAAAGAAGAAATAGAAGCACAAAGAGATTTAGCCGAAGCACAAAGAGACGAAATTACTCATCAGAAAAAAGATATTGAAGACAGTATTCTTTATGCAAAACGTATTCAAAATGCTATTTTGCCGCCTAAAAAGCTCATAAGTAAATCAATGCCCGAAAATTTTATTTTATTTAAACCACGTGATATTGTAAGCGGAGATTTTTACTGGGCTGCAGAAAAAAACAATATAACTTATTATGCAGCAGCAGATTGTACCGGGCACGGAGTTCCGGGTGCATTTATGAGTATGCTCGGTATTTCTTTTCTTAATGACATAATAAGAACTTCTAAAACAGAATTGAAAGCTGCCGATGTTCTTGATAAATTAAAAGAAAAAGTAATTGAAGCCCTGCACCAAACAGGTGAGGCACAAGAAGCAAAAGACGGAATGGACATTGCCTTATGCAAAGTAAACAGCAAAAAAGAAATTGTTGAATTTGCCGGTGCTTTTAATCCTCTTTACATCGTCAGAAATAACGAAATTCTAATTTATGAAGCCGACAGAATGCCGATAGGAATTTATGATTTTGAAGGTGCCGGAGACAAATTTACTAACAAAAAAATAAAACTTATTAAAGGCGATGCACTTTATACTTTTTCCGACGGTTATTCAGATCAATTCGGCGGACCGAGAGATAAAAAATTTATGATAGGAAGATTTAAAAAAATGCTTTTGCAAATTCAGGATTTATCAATGGAAGAACAAAGACAATTTATTGATGATACTATTGAAAGATGGATGGAAAATTATGAACAGGTGGATGATATTTTAGTAATCGGAACAAAATTTTAACAATTTATGCAATTGTTTGATACTTTATATCATTAATTAACGAACCGGTAGAAATGGGAAAAATATTATTATTCACATTATTATTTACATCTTCAATTTCATATTCTCAAAAAGCAGTTCCGGATTTTAGTGTAACAGATATATACGGACATACACATAAATTATATACCGATTATTTAAACAAAGGGAAAAACGTATATATTAATTTTTTTTCTGTCGGATGCCAATCCTGCCAAGACTTAAGTCCGATTGTCGATACTGTTTACCGTTATTTCGGCTGCAATTTCGGAAATATAATATTTTTAGGTATTGACGGTAATTCCTATAATAATGAAGTTTGGAATTTTACTCAAAATTTTTCAATGACTTTTCCTGCCGTCAGCGGAAATGACGGGGGCGGCAATAATGTTTTTACTTCTTACAACATAAATTATTTTCCTTATGATATGCTGATTGATAATAACGGTAAAATTATTTATGATATTCCTGACGCATACAATATAAACAATGCAGTGAATTTAGAAGATTCTTTAATAAAATATAATTCGGAATTACAACAACGCACTTGCTCGGGAAATAAGTTTTTATTTTATTCGTTAATTTCAGAAAATGACTCTGTTGTCGGAAATATCAACGAAACTGATAAAACCGTACTGCTGACAATGCCCGACGGAACAAATTTAACACAAATAAGAGCTTTTTTTGTTGCCGAAACAAACTCTGTTGTTAAAGTGAACGGAACAGAACAAATAAACGGAGAAACAACCAATGATTTCTCACAAGGTGCGGTTGTTTATGACATAACTTCCGAAGACGGTAATTCCGAAAAATGGACAGTCAGTGCCTCAACATCTTCAATAAAATCATTTTTACAAAAGAATATTGAAATATACCCTACACTTGTTTCTGATGTTTTTTTCATGGATTTCAGCAAACTTAAAATCTCTGATGCCCGATTAGATATTTTTAATATTGAAGGTAAAATTGTTAAGACACTTGAATTAAATAATTCGACTTCTCAAATTAATATTGCCGATTTTTCTGAAGGGATATATTTCCTGAAAATAAAAGTTAACAAAACCGCTGTCTTCAAAAAGATTATTAAACAATAATTCAATACTGTTATTTTCAAAAACAATACCCGACAGATTTTAAAAACCTGTCAGGTATGAAAAAATTCTATTCGATATTATTCTGAATTATTTCACATTTGCAGATTTAAGCAATCTGTTCCAGCGAATTTTCCCGGTAAATATTGTTTTGTCTTTATCCATCGACATCCAAATAAATATCGGTTTGCCCACAATGTGATCTTCCGGAACAAATCCCCAATATCTCGAATCGGCAGAATTGCTTCTGTTATCTCCCATCATTAAATAATAATTCATTTTGAAGGTATATTCGCCGGTTTCTTTTCCGTTAATAAATATTTTACCGTTTTTAACTTTTAAATTATTGCCTTCATACACTGCAATAATACGCCTGTATAAAGGCAAATTAAAGGTGTCAATTTTAATTGTTCGCCCTTTTTCAGGAATGTACAAGGGTCCTAAATTATCGACATTCCACTTATAATTAGGACTGTGAGGAATAATATCCGGATTATAAATTCCGGAATCTTCAACCATTTTCACAACTTCTTTGACACTTTTAAATTTCTCAATCTTATTCAAATATTCTTTTGTTAACGGCAGTACATAACCTTCAACAGGATATTGTCCGGAATATCCGAAATCTTCTTTACTTATACCCATATCGTACAATGCTTTCGGATTTAATGATTTTCCCGGCTTCATTATAATATGATAATTATGTTCTTCAAATTTATGAATTTTTCCCTTTTTACCGTTTATATAAACAAAACCTTTTCGCATTTCCAAAGTATCACCGGCAACTGCAACACATCTTTTCACATAATTATCTTCTTTATCAATCGGTCGGGTAACAATTGTATAATTTTTCTTTACCAAATCTCGTGCATTATTAAGATAGATATTACCGTCCACAAGGTTTTTACCTGACTGTATATCAGCCTGTTCCAGTTGTAAAGCATAGTCTCTGATAATTTTATAATAGCTTTCCGCAGAACGTTCTAATACCACTGTATCTCCTTCCGGAAAATTAAAAACCACAATATCATTTCGCTTAATATGTCCTAATCCTTTCAATCGTTTATAAGGTGCTTTAATCCATTCAAGATACGGCTCAAAAGTACTTCCCTGAAAGGTGTGAGTAAAAGGAATTGCAATGGGTGTCATCGGCATGCGAGGTCCGTAGCTGACTTTGCTGACAAAAAGATAGTCGCCTACAAGCAAGGATTTTTCTAATGATGAAGTCGGAATCATATATGCTTCAATAAAGAAAGAACGAATAATTGTTGCAGCAATTACTGCAAATACCAGAGCATCAACCCATTCAATCAGTTTACTTTTAGTTTCTAAGTCGCGTTTTTTCCAAAATGTCCAATTAACTTTTTTGGAAATGTAATAGTCAAATATTATCGGAATACCGAGCAAAAGCCACCAACTTCCTATCCAAATTACAAAAAGTATAAAAATAACTGTCCAAAAAACGAATTTGAAATATTTATCTTTCAGGAAATTAAAATATTTTTTCATATTATTTTTGTTTAAATATTATATTTATTTTCTTTTTTAAGTTAATATTCCGCAGTTTTACAAAATACTTACAATATATTGTTTTTAGTATGATGTTTATTTGTTATACATATTTTCTTTTCAGTTAATATCATAAAATAAACAATTTTAATTTTAATAATTAAATTTTATCCTGTAAAATAACAACAAAATCTCAAGATTCAAGAATTATTCTCGCATATTGAAAAAACAAAGTAACTAATTTTTAAATTATAAATCCAATAAATCATCCATTGTTAAAAAACCGGATTTTTTTTGTGTAAATTCTGCTGCTCTGACAGCACCTGCAGCAAATCCTTTTCGGCTTTCGGCACTGTGCGTAATTTCGATATAATCAACGTCAGATTTGTATTTTACGGTATGTATTCCCGGCACTTTTCCCTCTCTGTACGAACGAATTACAAGTTCCGTATTATTAACGGCAGTTTCTTTTACCCAACTTGTTTTTTTATTAAAACAGGAAATAAGATCTTCGGCAATCGTAATTGCTGTTCCGCTCGGAGCATCTTTTTTTTCGGTATGATGCGTTTCGCTGATAATTACATCATATCCCTCGGATTTGTTCATTAACAAAGCAAGTTGTTTGTTTAATTTAAAGAATAAATTCACTCCTATACTGAAATTTGAAGCATAAAAAAAGGTATTGCCGTGCTTTGTGCATTGTAATTTTATTTCAGGCAACTTATTGAGCCAGCCGGTTGTTCCGGAAACTACGGGAATATTTGCTTCGAAACATTTTATGTAATTATCGTATGCCGAATCGGGTTGAGTAAATTCTATTGCAACATCTGCTTTTTTTAAATTCTCTGCCGTAAATTCGTTTTGATTATTGACATCAAATTTAAAAATAATTTGGTGTCCTCTTTCTTCGGCAATTTTTTCAATTTCTTTGCCCATTTTTCCGTACCCGATTAATGCTATTTTCATTTTTTTATGCAAATATAAATAAAAAAGCCCGAAAAACTCGGGCTTAATATCATTCATAAATTTCATTTCATTTACTTAACGGCATCAACGATAGCTTTAAAAGCTTCGGGATGATTCATTGCCAAATCGGCAAGTGCTTTTCTGTTAAGTTCAATACCTTTTTTATGAACTTTTCCCATAAATTCGGAATAAGACATATCATATTGTCTCACGCCTGCATTAATTCTTTGAATCCACAAAGCTCTGAAATTTCTTTTTTTAGTTTTTCTGTCTCGGTATGCGTATTGCAAACCTTTTTCGTGTGCATTTTTTGCAACTGTCCAAACATTTTTTCTTCTTCCGAAATAACCTTTCGTTTGTTTAAGGACTTTTTTTCTTCTGGCTCTTGAAGCCACTGCATTTACTGAACGCGGCATAACTTAATTGTTTTTTGAATAAGGCGACCGATTTTACGGTACTTAATGCCTTTTTTCTTGTTAATAATTCTTTAAATTTTTTAGCGAATGCGATCTTTAAAGATTCTTTGAAACATTCAACCGGGTATTAAAACCGAAATTTACTTATTTTAAAGCAAGAAGTTGTCTTACGTTTCTGTCGTCAGCTTTATGAACGATAGCTACATAACCCAAGTTTCTTTTACGTTTTTTACTTTTTTTCGTCAAAATATGACTTTTATAAGCATGTTTTCGTTTAATTTTACCGGTTCCTGTTAATTTGAACCTTTTCTTTGCTCCGCCTTTTGTTTTCATTTTAGGCATAACTCTTTCCTTTTTTAATTAATAATTATTTGTCAATTTCTGAATTTACTTTTTTAAAGGGGCAATAAACATAGTCATTTTTTTACCTTCCAATTTCGGCATAGATTCAACTTTTCCGTATTCTTCAAGTGCTTGTGCAAATTCCAATAATTTTATTTTCCCTTGGTCTTTATATACAATTGTTCTTCCCTTGAAAAAAACAAAAACTTTAACTTTTGCTCCGTTTTCTAAAAATTTTTGAGCATGATTTAATTTAAAATTGAAATCGTGTTCATCAATATTGGGTCCGAAACGAATTTCTTTTACAACAACCTGCGATTGTTTTGATTTCAGCTCTTTTTGTTTCTTTTTTTGTTCAAAAATGAACTTTTGAAAATCCGTAACTTTACAAACAGGCGGATTGGCATTAGGAGAAATTTCAACTAATGTCATATTCAAATCTTCGGCAATTCGTAAAGCTTCATCTAACGAATAAATTCCGTTTTCAACATCCTCGCCTACCAATCTTACTGTTTTGGCACTGATGTATTTACCCGTTTTGTATTTATACTTCAAGTCGTCTTTTCTGCGACCGGAATAATTTGACCTTCTTTTTGCGATTTTTCTGTATTTTTAGTTAATAATTTTTCAGTGTGCAAAGATATAATTTATTTTAATTCTTCTGCAACTCTTTGAGTAATAAATTCTGCAAATTTTTCAATTGTCATTTTTCCGATTTCTCCTTCGCCCTGTTTTCTTACCGATAATGTTCCGGATTCAAGTTCTTTTTCTCCGACAATTACCATATACGGAATACGCTTCATCTCATTGTCTCTTATCTTTTTACCGACTTTTTCATTACGGTCGTCAACAATTGCTCTTACATCGCTTTCATTTAATTTTGCTTTTACTTCATATGCAAAATTATTAAACCGTTCACTTACGGGAAGAATTACAACTTGCTCGGGTGTTAACCAAATCGGGAATTTCCCGGCAGTATGTTCAATTAAAACAGCCACAAAACGTTCCATAGAACCGAAAGGTGCTCTGTGAATCATAACCGGTCTGTGTTTTTTATCATCGCTTCCGGTATATTCCAATTCAAAACGTTCGGGCAAATTGTAATCTACCTGAATTGTTCCGAGTTGCCAACTTCTGCCGAGTGCATCTTTTATCATAAAATCGAGTTTCGGTCCGTAAAATGCTGCTTCACCGTATTCTACAACAGTTTTCAGACCTTTTTCTTCGCAAGCTTCAACAATTGCAGCTTCTGCTTTTTCCCAATTTTCATCAGAACCTATGTATTTACTTTTATCTTCTTTATCACGTAAAGATATTTGCGTGGTAAAATTTTCAAAGTCAAGTGTTTTAAAAATATATAATACAATGTCAATAACTTTAATGAACTCTTCTTTCAGTTGGTCGGGTCGACAAAAAATATGCGCATCATCTTGTGTAAAACCCCTCACTCTCGTAAGTCCGTGTAACTCACCGCTTTGCTCGTATCTGTAAACAGTTCCGAATTCGGCATATCTTACAGGCAAATCTTTATAGGAACGCGGTTTAAATTTATAAATTTCGCAATGATGCGGACAATTCATCGGTTTCAGCAAAAATTCTTCGCCTTCGGCAGGAGTGTGAATGGGCTGAAACGAATCTTTTCCGTATTTTGCATAATGCCCGGAAGTAACATACAGTTCTTTTTGTCCGATATGCGGAGTTATTACGGGTTCGTAACCGTATTTTTTTTGAACATTTTTAAGAAATTGTTCCAAACGTTCGCGCAACATAGCACCTTTGGGCAACCACAAAGGCAGTCCCTGTCCTACTCGACTTGAAAACGTAAAAAGCTCAAGTTCTTTTCCGATTTTTCTGTGATCTCGTTTTTTAGCTTCTTCAAGCATAACAAGATATTCATCAAGCAATTTCTTTTTCGGAAAAGTTATGCCGTAAACACGTGTAAGTTGTTTGTTTTTTTCATCACCTTTCCAATAAGCACCGGCAATACTCATAATTTTTACGGCTTTTATGTATCCTGTATTCGGCAAATGCGGACCTCGACATAAATCCGTAAAATTTCCTTGTTTATAAAATGTAATTGTTCCGTCTTCCAGTCCGTCAATTAAATCAACTTTATATTCGTCTCCTTTGTCTGAATAAAATTTCAATGCTTCGTTCTTGGCAACTTCGGTTCTCTCAAACTTATTTTTTTGTTGTGCCAGCTCAAGTATTTTCTTCTCCAGTTTCGGAAAATCTTTATCGGTAATTACCTGTCCTTCAGGCAAGTCAATATCATAATAAAAGCCGTTTTCTACGGCAGGACCGACCCATAATTTTACACCGGGATACAAAACTTCAATTGCTTCTGCCATAAGGTGAGCCGACGAATGCCAAAAGGCGTGTTTGCCTTCATCATCATTCCATTTGTAAAATACAATTTTCGCATCTTCGTTAATCGGACGTGCTAAATCAAAAGTTTCGCCGTTTACGCCTACTGACAAAACTTCTTTTGCCAATCCGTGACTTATGCTTTTTGCTATTTCGTATCCGGTAATTCCTTTCGGAAATTCCTTGGTATTATTATCGGGAAATGTAATTGTTATCATAATTATAATTTTTTCGTACACAAATACAAAATGTACACGATATTAAATTGACAAAGTTAATATTGAAAATTAAAATATGAAATTGTTTTTTAGTTAATTTTGTAAATCTGAGGCGAATAATAATAAATGAGACTCCCGCAACAACAAGACGTTTTATAAAAGACAAATACCTGACAGGTTTTAAAAATATGTCAGGTATTCGTCTTTTATTTCTTAGGAAACAGAGGTAACTTATACCTTTTAATTTTATCAAATTGATAATAAGCATTTGCAACTGCTCCGGCTGTGGGAACAAGCCCTATTTCACCGATACCTTTTGCTCCGTATGGTCCTACGGGGTCTTTTACTTCAATTCCTTTTACGACAATTTCGGGAGTTTCATGTGCTTTTAAAATACCGAGTTTTCTGAATTTATCATAAACAAGATAACCGTCTTTCATAGGCAAATCTTCTGTTAAGGCGTAACCTAATCCCATATGAACTCCGCCTTCAATTTGTCCTTCAAAAAGCATCGGATTCATAATTTTTCCGGCATCGTGTGCTGCTACAAATTTTTCAATTTTACCTTCATCATTAAGTATGCAAAGTTGTGCCGCATAACCATAGGAATAATGAATTATCGGATTTTTAACATTATCTGTAGGTTTATTGGATAGGGTAAATTCAAACTGCCCTCTGTAAGATTTTCCGGCAAGTTCTTTAAGCGATTTTGTTTTCAAATCATCTTTTAAAGATTTTGCGGCATTAATAACAGCAAGTCCTACAAGTGCAGTTGCTCTTGACGAAGTTGTCATTCCGGTTTTTATTTGTGCTTCGGTATCAACTTCTACATCAATAATTTCGGGATTTAACCCGGTTTCTTCACAAAGAGTTTGAAGTGCCATATTATGAACACCCTGTCCCATTTCCGTCCAACCGTGTTTTATGACAATTTTATTTTCGGAAATAATATCAATTATAACTTTTGATTCATCAATCATTCCGTTTCCTACACCGGAATTTTTTATTCCGCAGGCAAGTCCGGCATATTTTGCATTATAAAAATCGTCTTTCAGTGCTTCAAGGCATTTTCTTACTCCCACTCCGAAAACGGTTTGTCCCGTAGAAGTTTTAAGTCCGTCAACAAGTGCATTATCCCAACGGAATTGCCAACGGTCAAAATTTCCTTGCTCGCAAATGTCATCAATACAACTTTCAAGAGCAAAAGTTACCTGATTTGCACCGAAACCTCGCATTGCACCGCAAGGAATATTATTTGTATAAACGGTTTTTGCAATCATATCTACATCAGGAATAAAATAACCTCCGGCGGCATGTCCGGCAACGCGTTCCAAGACTTTCATTCCTACGGAAGCATAAGCACCGGTATCACCTACGGCATGAAGTTTTAAAGCTGTAAGTTTTCCGTTTTCATCAGCACCTACTTCAATATCCATAAAAACAGGATGACGTTTCGGATGCATACGAATAGATTCTTCGCGAGTAAGAGAAATTTTTACGGGTTTGTTCAGCAAAAACGCAAAAAGTGAAGTATGTCCCTGAATTGTCATATCTTCTTTGCCACCGAAACCTCCGCCGTTGGGAATTAGCGTTACTCTTACTTTTTCTTCGGGCAAACCGAGTATCATTGCAACTTGTCGACGGTCTTCATAAACGCCTTGCGACTGGCTTAACAATTCAATACCGCCTTTTCCGTCAGGTCGGGCAATTGCAGCTTCTTTTTCAAGAAAAGCATGCTCAATACGTTGAGTTTCGTAATGCCCTTTCGAGATATATTTTGCTTTTTTCATAGCCTCGTCGGCATTTCCTACATTAAATTTAACGGTATCGAAATTATTCGGTCTTTCGGGGTGTATGCGTTCTGCTTCAATTGCTTTGAAAACATCGGTAATCGGCTCATATACTTCGTATTCCGTTTTTATAAGGTTAACGGCTTTTCTTGCAATTTCTTCGGTGTCGGCAACAACTCCGGCAATAACATCACCGATGTAATGCGTTGTTTCGCCTTGATCAATCATTACCGACCAATCTTGCAATATTAAACCTACTTTTTTCTCCCCGGGGATATCTTTTGCAGTAAAAATTCTGTGAACACCTTTTAATTTTTCGGCTTCGTAAGTGTCAATTTTAAGAATTTTTGCTCTCGGATAATCACTGAATTTTAACACTCCGTATAACATATCGTCAAGAATAATATCGTCAACAAATTTACGTTCGCCGATTGCTGTTTGGTATGCCCGGTATTTCGGTTCGGATTCTCCTATTTTTCCTGAAGTTTCTCTTATTTCTAATTTAGTTCCGTTTTTTATTGCTTCGGCAGCAGTTAAGATGCCTTTTTCAATTTTTTTGTAACCGGTGCATCTGCATATATGAGATTTAATGGCTTTACGAACCTCTTCAATCGTAGGTTCGGGGTTGTTCTGCAAAAGAACTTTTGTGCGGCTTATAAAACCCGGAGTACAAAAACCGCACTGTACACCGCCTTCGTTAACAAGAGCTTTAGCTATAGTATCTTTCACATATTCCGGAAAACCTTCGGGAGTATAAATCTCGGCATTTTGTAATTTACCCATTTTCGTAACACACGAAAGAATAGCTTTTCCGTTCATTTCAACCGTACACGCACCGCAGGCAGCTTGCCCGGAGCAGCCGTCTTTCACTGAAATTAAGCCTTTTTCTTTTCTGATAAAATCAAGTAAAGTTCTGTTTTTATCGCCTTCATACCTAATTTCTTCATCATTGAGTTTAAAAGTAATTATCATATTATTCAATTTTCGACAAATATAAAAAAAGTCATGTTTTCATTAACTAAACTTAATATATAATTATTCTGATAAACAGAAATTCTTAAAATAAAAACAATAATAAGCTAAAATAAAACAATTTTATTGTATTTTTGAATTCACAAATAAATAAAAAACAGTTACTATGACAGAAAAAGAAACTATTAAGAATCAGGTTATTTTTATAAGAAATACATTTAAAGAAATGCGTAATAAGACAGAACGTTTTTCTAAAGACAGAGATTTTAATATGTCTAATCCTCAGCTTTTCACCTTTTTATATAATGCTCCTGTAACTTTATCAATTGCAGGTGACGGAACAGTTGACGAAACGGAGATTGCAATTATTGAAAAACTTGCACGTTCCGTTGACGTAAATAAAACTGTAAATTTAAATCTTTTGGAAATTATGTCTGTTGCTCCGGAACCGGAAAACTGTATGACAAATGAAGAATTTAATCTTCGTATCGGTTCCGAATTACTTTATTTAAGCAGAAATATGAACAAATATGAACGCGACTTTATTGAAGGGATTCAATCTCTTCTGAAATTTGATAAAAATCCGAAAAAAGACGGTTCAATGACTTCTGCTTTGAATAAATTAATGGATTTTGTAATTGAAAACAATGCCGGAAAAAGCAAAGGAAAAGAGTTAATAAAAGTAAAAGATTATAAAAAACGTCTTGGTCTGTTGTAAACATAAAACTTCGGGCGAAAAACCCGAAGTTTTTATTTTTATAAACTAAATTGCAATTTTTTTATACTTTCGCAGTTAAATCTGTTAAGAATAAAAACACAATAATATGTATCCGAGAATAAGTGACTTTATAAGAGAAATATTCGGAATTGAGATTCCTTTACCAATTCAATCTTACGGTTTTTTTGTTGCAAGTGCCTTTCTTATAGGTGTTTGGCTTTTAATAAAGGAGATAAAACGTAAAGAACGACAAGGTTTATTTTATGCAACGGATAAAAAAGTTTTGGTCGGTGCACCTGCAAGTTCAAAAGAAATAATAATTTCTTCGCTTATAGGTTTTATTATAGGTTACAAACTTATTGATGCTGCATTAAGATACTCGGTATTTGTTGCAAATCCTCAAGATTTTATTTTGTCATCAAGCGGAAATTTTATAGGAGGAATCATTATTGCAGTAATATCAGGTTTCTTTACTTGGAGAGATAAACATAAGAAAAGACTTGACAATCCGAAATGGGAAACCAAAAAAGTTTATCCTCATGATTTAGCAGGCAATATTTTAGTAATAGCAGGTATTGTAGGGTTGCTCGGTGCAAAAATATTTGATAATTTAGAAAATTGGGATCGTTTTTCTGCCGACCCGATCGGTTCATTAATGTCTTTCAGCGGATTATCATTTCTAGGCGGATTAATAATAGGCGGTGCAGCTGTAGTGTGGTATGCCAAAAAAAATAATATCAGTATTATTCATCTTACCGATGTCGCCGCAGTTGTAATGCCGCTTGCCTATGCTGTAGGCAGAATCGGCTGCCAGGTCTCGGGAGACGGATGTTGGGGTGTTTATAACAAAGCCTTTGCCCAACCGGGGACAATACCGACAACTGCCTATCAACTGGGACATGTTGCTTCTTTTGCTCCGCCGCATTGGCTTAATTTTTTACCTGATTGGTTATGGGCATATAACTATCCGCATAATATTATTAATGAAGGAATCTTAATACCGGGTTGTGACGGCAGTGCTTGGGCAAATTGTCATGTGTTATCTGCTCCGGTTTTTCCTACTCCGTTTTATGAAACAATTTTAATGACTTTAGTATTTATTTTTCTGTTCAGTATAAGAAAGAAGATAAAAATTCCGGGATTATTATTTACGCTCTATTTCATTTTAGCCGGTTTTGAGCGTTTTTTTATTGAAAGAATTCGAGTTAATAATCTTTATGATGTCTTAGGTTTCAAGTTTACACAAGCTGAATTTTTATCAACACTTATGGTTGTTTCAGGTGTCATAGTTTTAATTATATTATTTAAAAGAAAAGATAAAATAATTGCTAAATACGGAGATGCTTCAAAGCCTGAAACAATTGAAATTGAGCCTGAGAACAGTAAATAACTTAACACCCGTCAGATATTATAGGAACATTCAGGAAATACCTAACTATTTATAAAAAAGGTCCCGAAATCAGTATAAAATACGTATATTTAGCTTCGCTGAGCCTTTCAGGATTCGGGGTAATTTTTTAATTCAGTTATGTCAAAAATACGAAAAATTTCCGAACGGTTTCAACCCTCAACGAAGTTAAAGTTCTTTCCCGGTTAATTTTAAATTTTCAGAATATGATTTTAAAAGATATTGGAATGCTTTTTTAAGCAGCAATATAGGCAGGGCTTGCTGAAAAATACTAATATATTTGTGTTTCAGCTACTTATAAGGTTATTTACATATGCAAGTGCAAGGTTTTTAATTCATTTCACCCTATTTCCTTGCACTTGTGTAAAATATTTTAGCTTCCCGCAGGCACACCATCTTTCAAATTTCTCTTATTTCGCA
>JAJRUH010000076.1 GCA_024277895.1 Bacteroidota bacterium
CGTGAAGAAGCCGAAAAAGACTACCAAATGATGTCGGGTATTTCCGAAGATGTAGAACATTCGGATACAATTTGGAAATTAACACGTGCTCGCCTGCCGTGGTTGCTTGTCGGTTTAGTCGGAGAAATTATCGGTTCAAAAGTTCTGTCCGGCTATGAAACTCAAATAGCAAGTCATGCCGCATTAGCATTTTTTCTTCCTTTAATTGCTGCTATGGGCGGAAATTCCGGTGTGCAGTCAGCATCAATCGTCGTTCAGGGTTTAGCTAACGGTTCAATAAGTATCGAAACAACATTCAGAAAAATCTTTAAAGAAATATCCATTGCACTAATTAACGGAATTATTTGTTCTGCTCTTTTATTTACTTATAATTTTTTCTTTTCAGATTCTTTTGCTTTAACAATTACGGTCAGTGCTGCTTTATTCAGCGTAATAGTTTTTGCTTCGCTTTTCGGCACTTTTGTTCCTCTGGCATTGCACAAACTGAAAATTGATCCGGCAATTGCTACCGGTCCTTTTATTACGACTTCAAATGACATTTTCGGACTTATTATTTATATGACAATCGGCGGTATTTTACTCTCAATTATTTAACTATGAAATTTCTTAAACATATTCCTTTAATTCTGATTTTCTTTTTTATCTCAAAAATTAATATCGGACAAATATTATCTCCTAACGCCGAAATAAGTGTTATTACTTGTGCTCCCGGCAATGAACTGTATTCAACTTTCGGGCATTCGGCAATTCGGATTAATGATCCCGTACACGGCATTGACAAAGTATATAACTACGGCACATTTAATTTTGAAACACCCGGATTCTACATGAAATTTATTCGCGGAAAATTAGATTATATGCTCAGTGTTGAACGTTACAGATATTTTGTGATGTCGTATATACAAGAAAAACGAGCAATAAAAGAGCAAATCCTGAATTTATCTTTTACTCAGAAATCAGCAATCTATAAAGCATTAGAAATAAATGCTATGCCTGAAAATATGTATTATCGTTATGATTTTTTAAAAGATAATTGTTCAACAAGAGTCTTGAAAATTATTAATAATGCCATACAGGACAGTTTAAATTTACCCGGGAAATTATCAGAAAGCAAAAAAACATACAGAGAAATGCTTATGCCGTATTTAGAAAATAAAAATTGGGAACGTTTCGGAATTAATCTGGCACTGGGACTTCCGGTTGATAATACAGTAAGTATTGAAGAAAGTGCCTTCTTACCTGATTATCTTTATAAAATATTTGAAAATTCTGAAATTAAAACATCCGAAGGTACAGAACCCCTTGTAAAACAAGAAAATAACTTATATCTTCCGAAAGGGAAAAAGATTATTAAAATTTCACCGTATTCACCAAGTCGTATTTCTTGGATGTTATTAATTTTAGTTTTGTTATTAACGATTTATGAGATTAGATACAGAAAATATTATTTACTTTTAGATAAAACACTTTTTTTTATTTTCGGATTTATCGGATTAAACATTCTGTTTTTATGGTTTGGAACAGACCACTCATCTGTTATAAATAACCGGAATATTATTTGGGCATCACCTCTTTATTTTATTGCAGCATTTTTATTGAAATCTGAAAATAAAAAATATTTAAGAATATTCTTGTTTCTGTATTCAATCATAATTGTTTTCGGTCTTATTACAGACTTGTTTATTACCCCGTTATTTGATAAAGCAGTATTGCCTTTAGAACTAATACTTATTGTTCGTACTTCTTTAATTTACATAAGAAAATAACAAAATAATGTCAATTAGTCATAATAATACAATGTTAACAGTGCCGATTTGACATACATATCTGTATGTTTCATAAATTTTTACAGTCGGTATATAATTTGATAAGTTAATAGTAAAAATATTTAACTGAATTATTAACTTAAAATATAGAAATCATGACAGTAGTAAGAAGAAATACTCCGTTTTTCCCTGATTGGTTAGACGATTTTTTCACAGGGGATATTAATCCGTCGGCTAAATCAAGAGTTTTAACAGTGCCTCCGGTAAATGTTTTTGAAACTGATACTGCTTATAAAATAGAATTAGCAGCACCGAATTTAAAAAAAGAAGATATCAATATCAATTTGGAAAATGATGTATTAACAATTTCAGCAGAAAAAGAAGAAGATAATATTTCTGAGGAAGGACAATACACAAAAAAAGAATTTAATTATTTTAATTTCTCAAGATCTTTTACATTACCGGAAATTGCAGACAGAGAAAAAATTGAAGCAAAATCCGAAAACGGTGTTTTAACAATTACAATTCATAAAAAAGAAGATGTAATTAAAAAACCGAAACAAATTGAGATTAAATAATTAATTTTATAATTTCCATAAAATGTGACTGTAACAAGTCACATTTTTTTATTTTAGCAAACTAATTATTAAATATAAAAAATGAACGTATTAATAGTTTCGATAATAGTGTTTTTACTAAATCTTCCGTTCGGAATGTGGCGATCAAAAACAAAAAAATTCTCTCTACAATGGTTTTTATCGGTTCATATTCCCATTCCTTTTGTAATAGCACTAAGGTTTGCATTTCACCTTGGATTTAAATGGTGGACATACCCTTTTCTGGTAGGTTCATTTTTCCTCGGACAATTCGCGGGAAAGAAAATTGCAGATTACAGAATCAAAAAAAATAAAATTAAAAACTAGGACACGGAATAATTGTATGCTTGTCAAAGCGTCGATCTAAGTTTTTATTAAATTCCCAAACAAGAGAAATTTCATGGGCACCGCCGGTTTCGCTGAATAAGTTTTTGATAATAGTCATATCATAGCTGTATCCGATTTTCACATTCGGTGTAACTTTAAAACCGACTAAAACAATAATTGCATCAATATTATTAAAAGTTTTATCATTTTTATCGATTACAGGAATACCTCTGAACCAAGCACCGAGAATTAACGGATCATGAGTCCAGTAAGCACCGATATCCAATTGATCAAAATGATCCCAATATTGATAATTAAATGCAAAAGTAACACTTTCATTATCTCTGCCGTATCTCACACGTCTGTTCTTTTGACCTTTTAATAAAACTTTTGCTCCGCCGAAAACAGACCATTTCATACTCATTCTGTCATTTAAACCGTACAAAGATTGGCTTGGTCTAAGCAAATGATCTACAGAAAATCCTCCCCAATATAAATCTGTATATCCTAAAAGTGAAGCAGCAAAATCAATATATGCCTTACGTTTAAACGGAGGAGCTTCACTGCTTGAAGCCTGACCCAGTAATTGATCTCCGAATGTTAATGCTTCAAAATCAATCGAACGTTGAGAATATTTAAATTGAATTCCCGGTCGTAAAAACCATTCCGAATTCATATTACCTCTTTTTTGCCCGATTTTAATTTTATACGAATACAATAAACTTGCTTCAGTCAAACCCAAATTTCCTTTACCTGCAACATCTCTGAAAAATAATAACCCGACACCGCTTTTTGCTCGTTTAAAATAATTATCAACCCCTACAGAATAAGTTCTGAAAACACCCGGAATTGCTGGCCATTGATCTCTGTAATTTAAAGATAATCTGCTCGCTTCAGTCAAACCGGCAAATGACGGGGCAATGGTCATAGGTGTAGAATAAAACTGAGAATAGTGAGCTATCTGGGCAGTTCCCGCCTCTGAAACAAAGAATAATACAACTAAAAATCCGATTAATTTTTTCAATTTACCTGTTTTTGATATGCACAAATATAGAAAATAACGGCAAATAGTAAAATTTTATTACTATTTTTTTTACAAATTGAATTACAGCAAAATTAATACCGAAATAAATTATTTCATTTTCTCTTTGACAAACTATTTAAAATTCTCAAGCTTTCATAAACATCATTTTCTTCTATAATCCTTTGTATCACAGGAAATTCTACATCCTTTAAAAGAACACTTTGAATGGTGTTATTTTTATTTTTTTTATCATATTGCATATATCCGAAAATAAGATTAAACTCATTTTCAGGAATCACAAGTCTCGGATAAATATCCAATAATTCTCCTGTAATTTTTGTAAATTTTCCTTTATCAAAATTCAAATATTTTACTGAAAGCCACAACTCACAAATTATACCGTAAATAACGGCAATGCCGTGTTTAACAGATTTATTTTTTGAAAAAAAATAACTTTCAAAAGCATGACCGAAAGTATGTCCGAAATTTAATATCATTCGCATTCCGTTTTCCGTAACATCATTTTTGACGAAATGTATTTTTATATTGACGGATTTATTTATTAAGGGTGCAAGATTTATGATTTTTTTTTCTGAAAATTCATTTTTAATATAATTAATCAGCTCATAAAAATGTTTTTCGTTATAAATAAGTGCATGTTTTATCATTTCACCGAAACCCGATAATATTTCATCAGAATTTAACGTTTCTAAAAACTCCGTACTGATAAAAACTTTATCAGGCATAATTAAAGTACCTATTTGGTTTTTCAACCCGTTATAATTTATACCTGTTTTGCCGCCGACCGAAGCATCAACCTGAGCCAGTAACGTTGTCGGTATATTAATAAATGAAATACCTCTTTTAAAAGTTGACGCACTAAATCCGCCGATATCCGAAACAATTCCCCCGCCGATATTAATTATCAAAGAATTTCTGTCTGCCCGCTTTTCAAATAAAAAATCCCAAATTTTTGTAACGGTTTCCAACGTTTTATATACCTCTCCGGTTTCAATTGAAAAAACAGATTGAGTTTCGGGAAAAATACTTTTAATGAGAGGATAACATAACTTCAAACAATTTTTATCGGTAATAATAAAAATTTGTTTCGTTTCATTTTCGGTTAAATATACTTTTAGTTCAGAAATAATTTCGTCAGTATGAATTATATCATTTGGATTAAAGTTTATATACATTAATTTTGCTTTTTTTATTGAAATTTAATGCTAAAATAACAATTATATATAAATTATATTTTAAAATAGATTTATTTAAGTATTAAATTATTATTAAATTATGTTTTGTAACGTTTTAAAAAAATAAAAAATGACTGATTTCACAAATACCGAAATTGCTTTTGTTTCCAAAACAAACAAAGACCTGAAAAAAGCTTTGCTTCTGTACAAAATAATGGCAAGCCCGTTTATTACAAAAACAGCAAAAATCTTAACTCAAATTGCTTTAGCTGTCAGATTTCCGATAAGTTGGATTGTAAAACCAACCATATACAATCATTTTGTAGGAGGCGAAACCATTGATGAATGTATTCCGACAATTAAATTAATCGGACAATACGGTGTAAAATCTATTTTAGATTATTCAGTTGAAGGTAAAGAATCGCAGGAAGATATTGATAAAGCTTTATCAGAAACATTGAAATCTATTGAAAATGCAGGAAAGTCAGAGAACATTCCTTTTGCAGTTTTTAAACCGACAGCATTTACGTCAGTACATATTTTAACCAAAGCAAGTACAAACGAAAAACTCACGAAAGAAGAAAAAAGAGAAGCTCAAAATTTTAAGGACAGAGTAAAAATATTATGTCAAAAAGCGTATGATGTAAATATTCCGATTTTAATTGATGCGGAAGATTCTTGGTATCAAAATTTTATTGATGAAACCGTTGAAGGAATGATGCAACTTTTCAACAAAGAAAAAGCCGTTGTCTATAACACTTGGCAAATGTATCGCACAGATCGTTTAGAAAATTTAAAATCTTCATATCAAAAAGCCGTTGACGGAAACTATTTTCTCGGAGCAAAATTTGTTCGAGGTGCTTATATGGAAAAAGAACGCGAAAGAGCCGAAAAAAAAGGTTATAAATCGCCTATTCACGAAACAAAAGAAGACACTGATAATTCTTATAATAATGCTTTAAAATTTTCATTTGAACACAGAGATAAAATTTCAATTTTTAACGGCACTCACAACGAAGAAAGCATTAAAATATTAGCTGACTTAATGAATGAGTATAATATTAAAAAAACAGATAATCGATTTTGGTTTTCTCAATTGTACGGTATGAGTGATAATCTAAGTTTTAATCTCGGAGCCGACGGATATAATGTTTCTAAATATCTTCCTTACGGTCCTATTAAACATGTTTTACCGTATTTATTCCGAAGAGCGGAAGAAAACACATCGGTAAAAGGTCAAACAAGCAGAGAATTAATACTAATAAGGAAAGAAATTAACAGAAGAAAAAAAATAAAAAAATAATTTATTTCTGTTTTTTTAAAAATAATGAGCGTAAAGATATTAATTTTACGCTTATTATTTTTAAATTATGAAAGCAGATATAATAGCCGTCGGAGACGAAATATTAATCGGACAAATAACAGATACAAATTCGCAGTTTATTGCAGAAAGACTAAATTTATCCGGTTTTGAAATCAGACAAATCACAAGTGTTGCAGATGATAAAAAACATATTATTAAAGTTCTTGACGAAGTTTCAAAATATACCGACCTCATATTAATAACCGGAGGTTTAGGACCAACCGAAGATGATAAAACCAAACAAACATTAGCAGATTATTTCAAAACCCGATTAGTTTTAAACGAAGAAGTTTTAGAAGATGTAAAACATTTTGTTAAAAGCAAAGGTTTTAGTTTAAATGAACGAAATATTAAACAAGCAGAAGTTCCTGAAAATTGTAAAGTCATCAGAAATAAAAACGGAACAGCTGCCGGAATGTGGTTTGAGAAAAACAATACTGTTTTTATATCGGTGCCTGCCGTTCCTTTTGAAATGAAAGAAATGTTAGAAACAGATATTCTGCCGATGATTACTAAACATTTTAAAACTCCGCATATTGTACATAAAACAGTTTTAACTTACGGTTTTCCGGAATCGACTTTAGCAGAAAAACTTTCAAATTGGGAACAACATTTATATTCTGGAATCAATTTGGCATACCTGCCCTCACCGGAACGCATACGATTACGATTAAGCATAATTGACGATACAAAAGCAAAAGCAGAGAATATTCTGAATAAAGAAATTCAAAAATTAAATAAAATAATCGGAGATTCTGTTTTCGGTTACGGTAATTTATTTTTACAAGACGCATTAATCGGAATTCTAACAAATAGGAATCTCACTGTTTCAACAGCAGAAAGTTGCACAGGCGGCAACATTGCTCATTTAATAACTTCCGTGCCGGGAAGTTCTGCCTGTTTTAAAGGCGGAATAGTTGCTTATTCAAATAAAATTAAGACATCATTATTAAAAGTTTCAGAAAAAGTATTAGAAAAATACGGTGCTGTAAGTAAAGAAGTAGTTGAACAAATGGTAAAAGGACAACTCGAACTTTTCGGAACCGACTACGGTATTGCTGTATCGGGTATTGCCGGACCGACAGGCGGAACATCTGAAAAACCTGTAGGCACAACTTGGATTGCAGTAGGAAATAAAGAAAAAATTATTGCTCGAAAATATACATTCGGTACTCGACGATTGCTTAATATTCGATTTGCAAGTGCAAGAGCATTAGATAATTTACGCAGATTTATTCTCGGATATGAAATTAAATAATGTTTATCATAATTCATAAAGCATAAAAAATTTACTATATTTGCATTAATAAGACTCTGAAATTATGAAAAATTTCCTGACACTTTCATTTGTTTTCTTTTTGATATACAGCAATGTTAATATCGCAGCCCAAAAAGTTAAAGACATTTCGTCAAGTTCTGCTTTTGTACTAAAATCAGAAAAGCCAAAATTCCAAATTACATTTCCCGCTAAGTTCAAAAACGAAAAGAATAATATTAAAAACGGCTTAAAATCAGCATTTTACAGGTGCGCAAAAAATGAAGATGTTTTTATGCTTAAATTTACGGAACATAAAAACCCTGCGGTTTCCTCAGATAATAAAGTTTATACCGAGGCATCATTAGAATCATTTACCGCAGGTATTCATGCTGCTTTAATAAAAAAATACACTTTTAAAGAAAAGAAACTAAACGGATTGGAGGCATTTATGAAAATTGCTGATAAAAATCTATATGTATTTTATCGTTTAATTATATATAAACAAGTTCAATATCAAATAATTGTTATCACAAAATCGGACACAAAAACAGATATAATAAATAATTTCTTCAATTCTTTCAATATATAAGTATCTGATTCCTTGGATAGCTACATAATATTTATTACTTTTATTCTTAAAACACTTAAAATAATTTTTAAATAATATGACTCCGGATTTTTTTAAACGGCTCATTATTTGTTATTTCCTTATAACAGCAATAGGAATTTTAAATACTTTTTCTCAAGATACATTAATTAATAAATACAAAAAACAACTTCTGTCGGAAACTGATGACAGCATTAAAATCAAGATTGATAAAGAAACAGGAAAAACCTTTTATTTAAAAGAAAAATACGATTCCGCATTATTATATTTTAAAAAGGGCATAGAAAACACAGGTAATAATATTCACGACAAAGCAGAATGTTTTTATTATACCGGAGAAGTTTTCGGGGACACAAATCAACCTGCCAAAGCTCTTAAATCCTATCTTCAATCATTAGAATTATACAAACAAACTAAAGATTATAAAAGACTTGCACTTGTAAGCGAACGAATAGCAAAAATTTATTATCAATTTGGTTTCATTGATAAATCGTTAAAATATTTAACGGAATCTTCTGTCCTTGTAAATAATTCAAAAAAGAAAAATAAACACCACTTAGCTAAACTATACAATAATTTAGGAATCCTGTACAGAATTAATAAAAATTATAAAAAATCTTTCTTTTATCACAAAAAATCAATTGCTCTGAAAGAAATTTTAAAAGACAGTGCCGGTTTAGCAAAATCATATAACAACTTGGGTGCTTTGTATATAATGTTAAAAGATTATAAAAATGCCGAAAAATATTACTTCAAATCTTTAAAAATAAAAAAAGCTTTAAAAGATTCAACAGGTCTCAGCAAGAGCTATCTTAACTTATCAGATTTATATATTATTTTAGGAAACTCTTCAGGTAATAAATCTTACTACTCAAAAGCAATTACATATGCAAAAAAAGCTTACACTATTTCTGACAAATTTAATAATTTAGAAAGAAAACAAGCTTCAAGTTACTATTTATCATCAGCATATAAACAATTAAAAAAGTATGAAAAAGCATTAAAATACAGCGAGATTTATTCAGACCTTCAAGACAGTTTAGTTAACATTGAAAGAACAAAGGCAATTCAAAAAGCAGAATTGGAACTTGCATCCGAAAAGCTTCAAAAAGAAAATAAGTTTTTAACAGAAAAACAAAAACTCACAGAAGGAAAATTAAAAGTATCAATAGAAAGAAAAGTCTATTTTTATATTGCTTTATTGTTATTATTTATTCTAATTTGTTATGTAATAATAAGTAACAGAAAAATAAAAAAAGCAAATATTAAACTTCACAAGCTAAACACCAAAATTACAAAACAAAGCAAAAGTCTTAAATCAAGCGAAGAAAAATACAGAACATTATTTGAAAATACAGATGATCCGACACTAATTCTGAAAGACAACATATTTATTGATTGCAATAAAGCTGCCGTTCGCTTATTTAATTATGATAAAAAAGAGGAAATTATAAATAAACAGCCTTGGGAATTATCTCCCGAATTTCAACCGAACGGAGAAAAATCTGTTACAAAAGGAAAAAAAATGGTTAAAACTGCTTCTTTAAAAAAAGGTAACAGATTTGAATGGGTTCATACAAAAAAAGGCGGAAAAAATTTTTATGCAGAAATTTTATTAACATCGGTTCCGTATCAAAACTACGAAATATTTCATGCTGTTATACAGGATATTACAGAGAAAAAAGAAATTGAAAATAAACTGATAAAAGCTAAAGAACAAGCTGAAAACGCCAACAGACTAAAAACTGAATTTCTTGCAAATATGTCGCACGAAATTCGTACACCCATGAATGCAATTACAGGTTTCTCCGACATATTATTCGAGCAAATTAAAGATCCTCAATTAAAATCATTTACAAAAAAAATAAAACTCAGCAGTAACAACTTACTAAGATTAATTGAAGATATTTTAGACATATCAAAAATTGAAGCCGGACATCTTGAAATTCATAATAAACCTGCCGATATACAAAGTATATTAAGTGAAACGGAAAAATTATACACCGAAAAAGCAAAAAATAAAAATATTAATTTTAAAATAACTGCAAATTCAAATATACCTAAATCTCTGCTCATTGATAATTTCAGAATTAAACAAATACTTATTAATTTAATTGACAATGCAATAAAATTTACTGATAAAGGAAGTGTATTTGTTGACACAGAATATGAAGCTGCCGATAAAAATAAAATAAAACTTTTTTTCAGTGTAAAAGATACAGGAATAGGAATTGCTTCCGAAAATTCCGAAATAATCTTTGAAAATTTCAGACAAGCAAACGATAAAAAAAATACAATTCACGAAGGTACAGGATTAGGTTTGGCAATTTCAAAACGCTTGGCAAAATTAATGAACGGAACTATTTCGGTTAAAAGCAAACTCGGTATAGGTTCCGAATTTATTCTCACACTGAACGATGTAAAAATTTCTGAACAAAAAACAATAAGGAAAAAGAAAAATAATATTCCCGACTTTTCTGCCGAAAGTATTAATATTATTCTCGCCGAAGATAATGAAATAAACAGACAGTTAATAAGCGTATTCCTGGAAAACCAAAATATAAATATCAAAGAAGCAAATAACGGTAAAGAAGTTTTGAAAATACTTGAAGAATATACTCCTGATTTAATTTTAATGGATATTCAAATGCCGGTTTTAGACGGGTATGAAGCCGCAAAAATTATAAAAAAAGACAATCGTTTTAAAAATATTCCGGTAGTTGCACTGTCTGCTCATGCAATAAAAGATGTCGTTGCAAAATACCACACTATTTTTGATGATTATTTAACAAAACCTATAAGCAGAAAAGATTTATTAAAATCAATTGCCCAATTTACTCTGCACAAATAAATTTCTTTTAAAAAAGAATATTATTCGGTAATAATCTCAATATTAATACCGAATTCCGAAGTTAAATCAATGATATCGTCAACAGGAATTTCAGTATTTTCAAAATGATTCCAATTAATTTTAACACCCGCACCGCGGTCTTTGTATTGTTTTAAAATTTCAAGTATTTCATATAACACACGGCTGGTTCCCGTATTTAAATTCTGAAGATTATAAATCAACAATAAATCTCCTTTCCCGGAAGATGTATAATTCTTAAACCAATCTGTTACAGGTTTGAAAAAATCTCTGGCATTTTGCATATAAGAATTACCCGATATACTGCAAATACCTGTTTCTGCATTCAATTCAATTTCCGGAAAAACTTCGTTACCTTTTCGGGCTTTACGTATAAAAAGACTGTTCATTTAATATAGATATGTAAATTCTTAGCTTTAAAATTTCCAAAATTAACATTTTTTTATAAGTAAAGAATATAGTTGAATATTTTTATAGTATTTTCTTCATTTTTGTAAACGCAAAAACTTTTCCGGAATTGTATTTCAGGATAA